>JAIXOJ010000031.1 GCA_027486835.1 Chitinophagaceae bacterium | reverse complement strand
CCTTACCTTCACTGATATATTCTTCACCTTCGCTGATATATTCCTCACCTTCGCTGATATATTCCTCACCTTCGCTGATACATTCCTCACCTTCGCTGATATATCCTTCACCTTCGCTGATATATTCCCCGCCTTCGCTGATATATTCCTCACCTTCGCTGATATATTCTTCGCCTTCGCTGACATATTCTTCGCCTTCGCTGACATATTCTTCGCCTTCGCTGACATATTCCTCGCCTTCGCTGATATATTCCTCGCCTTCGCTGATATAATTATCTTAGAGAAATAACCAAAGAAGCCTAAACAATTAATTTAATTGTAAATTGATTTTGCAAAAAATGAGTTTTATATTACCGCCATCTACAGAATAATTACATATTTCTTAGGCTAAACTTCAGTTGTTGACACGAAATAATTCTCGAGCAAACAGATTGTCTTAACTATTTAAAATTAAGCAACACATTTTTTAGTGGATACAATAAACAATACAAGCACTCTGGGCAAAGAAAGGGGTGCACAAAAGTTTTTCGCTTTGAAGCTTCGTTTTAACTTTTATAGGGTTTGAAAACCTTTAAAAGTTTGCGATGGCGGCGAAAAACTTTTGTGCACCCGACTAGTTGTAGAATTCGTAACAATATAATGAGCGCTGTAGAATTAATAAAAACAAGATGCGCAACCTTTTTTACCGAGTAGTGACTAGGACGTTAGAAGAAAGAAAAATTAAATAAACGACATCAAAACAAGCCTATACTTTTGCCAATAATTTTATAAAACAATAAAAAGGCAATCATGCAAATTTTAAATTTTTGGTGGCTATTTCTCCTCATAGCTGCGATAGCTTCTTACAAATTAATTCTTCGTTTTCTATTTGGAATGGTGATCGTACCAGAGGACAAGATTGGGTTGGTAACCAAAAAGTTCGTGCTATTTGGTGATGAAAAAGCACTTCCAGATGGACGCATCATAGCCACAAAAGGCGAAGCTGGCTTCCAAGCCAAAACCCTCGCCCCTGGCTTGTACTTTGGTAAATGGTTCTGGCAATATGGGGTAACAATGGAACATTTTACCATTATTCCCGAAGGACAAATTGGCCTTATCATGGCAAAGGATGGTTCAGAAATACCTACGGGTAATATTTTGGCCAGAAGTGTGGAGTGCGATAATTTTCAAGATGCAGAAAAGTTTTTAGTTAATGGTGGACAAAGAGGGCGACAAACCGATTACATCACGGCTGGTTCTTATCGTATTAACACCCAGCTTTTTCAAGTGACCACCACCGAAATGATTCGGATACAGGAAAGTAGGGTAGGCATCGTTACAACACTGGACGGTCAACCCATTGATGAAGGGCAAATTGCAGGTAAATTGGTGGAAGGTCATAACAACTTTCAAGATTTTGATAAATTCATAAAAAATGGGGGCAACAGGGGTTTGCAGCCACAAGTAATATTGGCCGGTTCCTATAATATCAATCCTTGGGCCGTACAATTGGAAGAAACACCCATGACAGAGATTCCAATTGGATATGTAGGCGTGGTAATTTCCTACATTGGTCAAGAAGGCAGAGACACTACTGGCGCAGAGTTTAAGCATGGCAACATTGTTGAAAAAGGGTTCAAAGGCGTATGGCTAGAGCCATTAGGCCCTGGTAAATACCCTATTAACAAGTACATCATGAAAGTGGAGTTGGTACCAACCACCAATTTAGTGCTGAACTGGGCTAGCGCAAGAAGTGAAGCACACAACTTAGATAAGAATCTGTCCACCATTACCGTGCGCTCTAGGGATGGTTTTCCTTTTAATTTAGATGTAGCACAAATTATCCACGTACCCACCACAGAAGCCCCCAAAGTGATTGCCCGCTTTGGCAATATGGTAAATCTGGTTTCTCAGGTATTGGAACCGACTATTGGCAACTATTTCAGAAACTCCGCACAAGACAGCGATGTTATTTCATTCCTCAGTTCAAGAAAAGAAAGGCAGGAATCTGCGAAAGAGCACATTAAACGTGTGCTGGATGAATACAATGTAAATGCAGTAGATACTTTAATTGGCGACATTGTACCACCCGAATCATTGATGAAAACACTTACCGATCGTAAGCTAGCCGAGGAGCAAAAAGTAACTTACGACACTCAAAAAAGTGCGCAAGAAACTAGGCAAGGAATGGAAAAAGAAACCGCTATCGCTGATATGCAAAAGGATATCGTAAAAGCACAACAAAGTGTGGAAATAGCGGAGAAAACAGCAAGTGCTACCGTAAAAAAATCAGAAGGTGACGCAGCAGGCGTAAAACTAGCCGTAGGTGCCGAAGCAGAAGCTACTAAAATGAGGGCGTTTGCCGAAGCAGAAGCTACCAAGGCACGCGCAGTTGCAGAATCGGAAGCCATTAAACTTAGAGCAGCAGCAGAAGCAGAAAAAATTAGTCTTACTGGTAATGCCGAGGCTGGTAAAATATTAGCCGTTGGTAAATCAACCGCCGAGGCTTATGAGCTGGCTGTAAAGGCATTGGGAGGCGAGAACTTTACCCGCTATAAAATAACAGAAGAGCTATCTAAAGGCAGGATAAAATTGATACCAGATGTATTGATTGGTGGTGCAAATGGACAAGGTTCGTCTATGGATGGATTGCTAGGGCTTAAGTTGATGGAACTAATGGATGTAAAAAAAGCGATGGATTCCAAACTACCGCCGCTCCAAGAGAATCCGTCAAATGTTGAATAATTGCTCCCGCTATACAGTACTTGAATAGAATAAATATTGAGGGTTCTATTACCGTACTGAACCTATTTATACTACAGCCTAATTTTTAAGTTAGTGGTCTATAATGGAACTAATCAATAGCTCTTTTTAGTACATACAATCATCTATAGGGGCTTTTTACTGTTAAAATACAGTTGTAATTAGAACGGAATCCCGTAAATAGGTAAATATGAGGGTTATTACCCTACATTTCACTGCTTCAATAGATAGATTCTTTTTAATAGAACAGATTTAACTGATTACAATGGCAGTATTAAAAGAAGGAACTAAGGCCCCTAGTTTTAAAGCCTTAGACCAAAATGGAAAAACAATAGCCCTTAAAGATTTTATAGGTCAAAAATTGGTGCTTTACTTTTATCCAAAAGACGATACTCCAGGGTGTACAGCACAAGCTTGCAACCTGAGAGATAATTACCAGCTTTTGCTTGACAAAGGTTTTCAAATAGTGGGCGTGAGCGTTGATAACGTGAAAAGCCACAAAAAATTTGAAGAGAAATTCAATCTCCCCTTCCCCTTGGTTTCCGATGAGGAAAAGAAAATAGTAGATGCTTACAATCTTTGGGGCGAAAAAAAGTTTATGGGCAAAACCTACATGGGTACTACCCGTACTACTTTTTTAATTGACGAAGCTGGAAAAATTAAAAAAATTATCGCCAAACCTGATACTAAAAACCATACGGAAGAAATACTAGCCGCTTGGGATGAACTAAGTACTCATTAATTAAGGTTATTACAATGCCGAATAAGATGGAATTTATTCCGTTTTATTCGGCATTTTTGCTTTACTAACAGTTGGATAACATTTCAATTATAAAACTTGGGATATACCCAATTTTATCCACTTCATTTTTTTCTTGGTATTTATTTCAACATAAACACTACTTTTAAAAAAATTAGGCTACTTCACTGCAATGTGGTACTAATTATTTGATTGAGTATATTCTGCTCCAACCCTGACTAACTATAAACCTATTTTGCCATGAGTTTAAAAGTTTTGATTGTTGACGATGACCCTGTAATTACCTTAATGCATAAGCGTATTTTGGCTAAGTCAAATATTTCATTGGATCCTTTAGCATTTTCTGATGGTAAGGCCGCCTATGAATATATCGCTAATGATAAAGAGGGTAATTTCTTTTTGGTACTGCTGGACATCAATATGCCAGTAATGAATGGTTGGGAATTTCTAAACTCCCTCCAAGATATACCCAATGACAATCGGTTTTATGTAATGATGGTTAGCTCGTCCGTTTCACAACCAGATAAAGAAAAAGCAAAAGAATATACTCAGGTTATTGGCTATTTGGAGAAAAGCCTCAACGTAACTGTATGTAAAGAGATTAAAAACATTGAAGCGATCGCCCATTTTTTTGAAGATTCCGATGCAAAATAAAAGAGAATGATACGTAGTAGGAAGTAAGTGCTCGTGTAAAAATAAATTTGGCTCATTGAATTTAAAAGGGGGAAAAAAACAAAGTCTGAATTCTTAGCAGTTAGACCTTCCAAATTTTTAAAGCTTCCTTACGAATACATGTTGGCAAACAAACCAATCCACATAATATCACTTCTACCCAACTTCACCCATAAATGCTTAATATTATTTACAGACATCTTTTTGCACGTCTAATAATTCGCTAGCACCATTTTATTATCCAGAATGAGCGTTGATTTAATTGTACACATCAGTGGCTTAAATGTGCCTTTAGTACCATTCAATCAAGTTATTTTGTTGTTTATGTTATTAGAAGGTAGAAAATCATGACCTTTTTTGGATAACCCTATGAAAAATTTTCAATAGACGGCCGCTCAGATGAACAAACTCCCTCGATCAATTGGGGGAGAATAACACTGACATTAGCCGCATTTCTGCAGGAAATATTACTTATTTTACAGCAAAAGCTATTTTCCTAAGAAATAGCCAACGACTGGACAAATTTTACTTGGCGGGAATCGGACATCAATGTAATATCTCAGAAACATATAAATGTTAAGCCACCCTCACCTAGCAAACGATCGTGTTTTTTTTAAAACAAGACATAGTATAATTAATCCCTAGGAAAACATCAATGCACCCACATAAAATTCATTACTTTTTCTACTGTCAATTCTTTCTGATTGATTCCGTTACTTTCGCAACGAATTAAATAAAATTATTCGTATGGATTACTTGGTTTCAAAAATGAAAAACCTATACGCTTTCACCAAGATAGGAATATTAGTGCTGCTTGTTTGCCTTACCAACGGCTTGAATGCGCAAACAACAGTTACCACATCGCATTCTTTCAATAATTATGCATTTAACTCTATCATTTTCAATGTTCAAAATAACAACGTATTTCCTATCACTGTAAACACGGTAAGCTGCCACCTACTCAATGCAGGCAATCATAATTGGACGGTTTTGTATAATCCCACTGCCGTTCTGTCTTCCAGTGATACTTGGACTCAGGGCGATGTTGGTGATGGCTTAAATGGATGGGTAAGTGCGGGTACTGGTACTATTGCTGGCACTGCGGGGGTAAATATGCTAACCGATGCTTTATATGTGGTTGTTCCACCAGGACGAACCTATGGCTTTTGTGTTAATGCCGACGACGGTAGCGGGCAAGGCCTCAGTTATGAAGGTTTGTTTGATGAAACTGTGTATACCGCAACCGCTGGCAATGTTAATATTATTACTGGTGGAAACGTAGGATGGTCAGGAGATAATTTACCTTTTATGCCCTTTAGGTATCCAAGAGGTTTTATAGGTAGTATTGCCTTTGTTCGCAGTGTGCCTACACTTACCAGTTTTACACCAACGGTAGCCCCAGCGGGATCTACCATTACCATAAGTGGTAGTTCGTTTACTGGAGCCAGTAGTGTTAGTTTCGGTGGGGTGGCCGCTTCCTCATTTACTGTACTAAATGATAGCACTATTTCAGCAGTGGTGGCTAGTGGTGCAAGTGGAACGGTGTCAGTGGTAGGGCCAACGGGCACTGCAAGTTTAGCTGGATTTGTACTTTGTATCCCAGTAACGCCAACTATTGCTATCAACGCAACAGCCACCACTATATGTACCGGTACTTCTATTACTTTCTCTGCGTCTATTACCAATGGCGGAACAAGTCCTTCTTACCAATGGAACAAAAATGGTGTTCCCATCACTGGAGCCACATCGGCTACTTATAGCGTAAGCAGTCTAGTTAACAACGATGCTATAACTTGTACAATTACTAGTAATGCGGTATGCGCCATTCCTCCTACGAAAACGAGCAATAGCATCAAAGTGACCGTTAACCCAAAAGTTACCCCTACCATTAGTATTAATGCTAGTGCTAGTAATATTTGTTCTGGAAGTAGTGTTACGTTTTCTTCCGTTATTACTAACGGAGGAGGAAGCCCTTCCTACCAATGGAAAATTAACGGTATAAATATCTCTGGGGCAACCGCACCCACTTTCACTAGATCAACCTTGGCAAATAATGACTTAATATCAGTTGTTTTAACAAGCAATGTCACCTGTGCTACTACCACTTCTGCCACAAGTAACTCCGTAAAGATGACTGTGAACGCTAACCTCACGCCTTCCATTTCTATTGTGGCTAATAAAACATCCATTTGCGCAGGTACTAGTGTTTCGTTCACTGCCAATACAGCTAATGCAGGAACTGCCGCTCCTTTGTGGTATGTAAATGGTAGTTCCGTTGGGGCTACTGGCAACACCTATAGTAGTAACTCATTGGCCAATAATGATAAAGTAACTGCCGTATTAAACAGTAACGCCACTTGTGCAGTACCAACCCAAGTAACCAGCAATGCCATCACCATTACAGTAACTGGTGTTGCCAATACTTGGACAGGAGCTATTAGCACGGATTGGTCAGTTGGTGGCAACTGGTGTAGCAATACTGTACCGCTTGCAGGCAGCAACATCAATATTCCTGTTGTGGCAACAGGGCGTTATCCCGTGTTAGCTGCAAATACGGCAATTAGCAACCTTTCTTTGCCTACAGGAACAAGTCTGAGCCTCAACGGAAAAACCCTTACCATCAATGGTTTGGTGTCGGGTACGGGGGTATTGAAAGGATCATCAACATCCAGTTTGGTGGTGAACAGTAGCAGTACGTCTATTGTGTACTTCAACAAAGTAGCGAACGATTCTTTATTAAACGCTTTAACCATTAGCGGAACAGGCGGTGCCAAATTGGGAACGGGTGTGGGAATCACTGGATTGCTCTCACTAAACGCTGGTAACCTCAACCTTAACGGAAATTTTTTAACCCTAAAATCAACTTCTATCTCAGCCACTGCAGCTGTTGGCCCAATAACTAATGGTGCAACTATTACAGGCAGTGTAACTGTAGAACGCTATATTCCTAAAGGCTTTAAAGCCTATCGCCAGTTAGGTGCAGGAGGCGTGTATAATGCTGGTTCATTCTTTAATAATTGGCAGGAAAAAGGAAGTAGGCCAATGGGATATGGTACGTACATTATAGGAAATAAAAGTACAAGCCCTGGCTTTAATGCTACTACAGGACTGGATAACACCACCAACGGAAACAGGGGATTGTTTATTTACACAAACAATGCTTGGGATTCCATAGCCAATACAAAAACCACCAATATTGACCCCTGTATTGGTTATCATGTAGCCATGTTTGGCGACAGAAATGTAAACCTCTACCAAAATAAATTTGACACTTCTAGTAGCATGACCAACGCAACTACCATCAGAACAACAGGACAATTGGTAACAGGGACAATTACTTTTGGAACGACTAACACAACTGGTGGAGGCTTTGGTACAAGTTCAGCCAAACTTTCAACGGTTAATAATGCGGGTAGTTTTATTGCGAATCCTTATGCTTGTGCCATCGACTGGCACGCAGTAACCAAAACAGGATTAACCAACAACTATTATTATTTTGACCCTTCTTTTTTGGTGAGTAATAGTTACCAAGTCTTTGTATCCTACAATGCAAGTACTGGAACAAATAGTAACCCCACCTTATCTAAAATCAACCGTTACATACAACCTGCACAAGCATTTTGGGTGGAGAATACAGCTAGCAACAGTACAAGGCAACTAGTAATTGCAGAGAGCAACAAAGTAACCAACCAATCATTTACGGCAGTGTATAAAACTTCAAAACCAATTAATAGATTGGCTATCAGTCTATGGAAAAATCTGGAAGGCATCGGTAGTAAAAACATAGATGGAGCGGTGGCCGTGTTTGACCAAGAATACGCCAAAGCATATGGAGCCGAGGATGCTAAAAAAATGCAGAATTCAAAAGAGAACCTCGCAATTGTAGAGGGTAATCAAGATATTTCTATCGATGGTTTGCCCATGCCGAATGCTGGTGATATTTTACCATTAAAGCTTTGGAATTTAGTACCTAATACCTCCTATCAATTACATATTGATGCTACTGAATTTAGCAGTAAAGGCCAAGAAGCCTTTTTGGTAGATGCTTTGTTGGGTAAACAAGTCAAGATAGAAACGGAAGGATTGGAGTATAGGTTTGGTCATTACGAAGGCAGTACAGAACGCTTTAGTATCCAATTTGCAAATGCTAAGTTTAACCCAATCATAGCCAATACCCAGAATGACGGTAAAGCAAGTATCCGAGTATTTCCCAATCCTGTAGTGGATAATAAAATACAGCTTTTCTGCGAGGCATTACCCAAAGGGAACTACCAAGTAGTTGTTTACAATGCTTTAGGCAAGGTAGAGATTCGTCAATCCATTAAACATCTAGGAGGTGCTGGCAAATATACAATTGAATTAAATGCGTCTATATCATCAGGTTTTTATACTATTGTACTCAACAATGAGTCATCTAAGGTTTGTTCAGCATCATTATTTATAAGGTAAAAAAGAAAAGGCATGAAAAAGATATTTAAAACAGTATTGATGGGGGCTGCGGCTTTGGTTTCCTTACAACTATCTGCCCAGTTTGGGGGTGGTGGTACTACCCCAGGTGGCGGTGGTAGCGGTGGTGGATTTCCAACAACTGGCGGTGGCCCAGTCATTCCTTTTGATGGAGGCATGAGTTTGGTCTTAGCAGCTAGTGGCATTGGCTATGCCGCTAAGAAAATCAAAAGCATCGGCAGCCCCAAAAAATAATTACAGTCATAAACCGACCATCTTTTTGTGTAAAGGCACAGCACTGATTTATATTGAGCTGTGCCTTTTTTGTGACAAAGGAAGAAGGGGTTTACTATACTATCGCTAATGTCCTAAATTGTATTGACCTACATTATGCATAGTGTTATTATAAATTTCGCTAGCCCTCGCTTATGGAAAATGGTTGGGAAAGAGGTATAAGAACTATCAGCTTTCACACTCACTATAATTGTTAAATTGTAGCTATTTAGATTGATGTGCTAAGCCAATATCTCTCAAAGGGGGTTTTGGAAAGAAAGGCTTACTATATTATTTAGTATTTGTACGCCCAACAGTTGATCATAAATATGCAAAACCCACCTATTTTGGAAATACGGTTTGTTTTTTACAAATGAATCCTTATTTTGCCACAGTCTCATATTTCAATGGGTAATTTGATCGTAGCTTAATTATCTCATTTAGCAAATTCCTATATACCCTATGTAGGAAATTTAATTTAAATAATGCACTCTTTAGGGGATGAGGGCAAAAACTGAAAAAAAATTATGAAGAAGAATTTGGTTCAAATGATTACGATGACAGTTGTGTTGTTCTTGGCCGCAACAGTAGCTCATGCAACCCCTCCAGGTTCTGGCGGTGGTGGTGCTGCTCCAATTGATGGTGGTATTTCTTTGTTGCTGGCAGCGGGTGCTTCTTACGGAGTGAACAAACTGTACAAAAACAAAAAGAAATAGTACACTGTTATCAAAAAGGCATTAAAAAAAAGAGTCATCAGCTTCGGTTGATGGCTCTTTTTTATTGCACTTAGGATCTTGTTTTCTAGATGAACACCTGATTTCATTTTGGGATGAAGAAAGTGAGTGAATGTGATGGTCGCTGTAGGAGGAAAGCTGATAACATGCAAACCCTATATTGCCATAAAACTTGGATGTTTTCCAAGAGCATTAAATTTTCTAAGAGAAATTTGAAACCCATCAATTTTGGACATGAAGCATTCATTTACTTATCTGATAGTTATGGCATTATTGGTTTCTTGTAAACCAAAACCAGCTATTGAAAGCAATCAAAAATTTCAACTGACCTATCAGGGTATTATAGTTGACACTCCGATTAGTACAATCAAATTTTTAAATCAACATTTCTTCTTTTGGGATGAAAAAAAGAAGCTAATAGCTTATTCTCTAGATTTAATATTAGATACCGCTGCCGCTAATCAGCTTCAATTGTTGGATCAAGATTCTTTATTGAATCAATTCGAATCAAGTTATGTAACAGAAGACTCGATTGTAGATAAACAATTTGGCAACAAAGCCATTTATGACGACTCTGCATACAGGATTTATTTTACTTACCCAATGTGTACAGTTGATGGTGAAGAAAGTAGCTATGGTGCCACTTTCTTCTACCATAAACATACCAGAAAATGGTTCTATTTTCCAACTGTTATGATAAGTCAAGTATTTAAAACGCATCTCGGCTATATATTAAGCACACAACACATTTCCTATTTAGTAAAGAATCCTGAAAAAATCATTGAAGTTGAAGATCAAATTCAATTTGGTGTGTGTTACCCTTATTTGTATGTTTCCAAAACAAAAAGTTTTGAAAAATTGTATCCTCCTAACTACTACATATCTAAAATCAACAAGAAATATGCTAATGAGGTACCCATACTTGAAATCCCTTTTGAAATAACTGCTCTAAATTTTATGGTACAAGACACTTTATTCGCATTGCAGCTATCCAATCCAAATGCTTATATCGGTAAGTATATCAATAATCGGTTTGAGCTAGTTGATTCTTTCAACGACAATACTGTTCCAAAATCGAATCATGCGTCTGGTTTAGCAATTTCAAGAGATAATCATTGTGTTAACTTTAGTCATTTTAATGGTTACTCGGAATCGGACATCACTAAACCACCAACGCTGCAAACAGATAATGTAATCATTGATGTTCAAGGTAAAAACATTCGTATAGTGCAGGTGAAAAGAAGGCATTAAAACGCACTAGCAAATAGATGCAGTGTTGTTTATTTGCATGCAACTACAAGTAAATATAATACATCCAGTTAGTTGTTTTTATCCCAAACCAAAGAGCATTTATTTTTACAAAAATTCTAGATTTATGGCTGAACTAACTATCGAAGGCATCTTACAACTTTTTGCGGAATCGGATAAGCGGATGGAAAAATTAAGCGAAAAGCTGACTCAAGATTTAAAGCAGCAATTTGCTGAAACCGACAAGCGAATGGAGAAAATAAGCAGGGAAGTAAACAAAAAAATTGCCGATTTGGGGGACACTTTAGGCCGTTTTGCTGAGGAACAGGTTCGTGCAGATGTAATCAATAAGTTTAAAAGTTGGGGAATACCCGTGCACTCCATTGCTGATCACTTCGAAATGCAGGACGAGGACGGCAGGTTTGTGTATGAAATCGATATTCTGATTTACAATCAAAAATATGTTGTTGCCCTAGAAGTGAAGAACACCCTCAAAATTGATGATGTGGATGCCCATTTAGAAAGAATGAAAAAAATCCAATCTTACCCAATGCCCGGAGCGCAAGGCAAAACCTTGTTAGCAGGGGTGGCGGGTATGATTGTAGGAAAAGGAGTTGATGTGTATGCCGAGAAGAAAGGTCTTTTCGTATTGAAACCAAGCGGCGATTCCGTTACAATCATGAACGACTATAAAACATTTAAGCCCCAAGAATGGGCTTGTTAATGATGGTACAAACAACTTTACCTTCGGCAGTTCTCAATCATTTATTGCTTTATTGCTCTCTAGAACTATTTTTACTTCCAGCTTCTGAAAAGAAAAATTTATGTTATGCCAGAGATTTGTAGATTTTATGGAATATTGATAAAAATGTTCTTTGCTGACCATGTACCACCTCATTTTCATGCCGAATATCAAGGAAATAAGGTTATAATTGACATCAAAACATCAGAAGTTATCGAAGGATTTATGCCAAACAAACAATTGAAGATGATTCAAGCATGGTGCGTTTTGCATGAAGATGAACTACTACTCAATTTCCAAACATTAAATAATAATCCTGCAACTTGGGAAAAAATTGAACCACTTCATTAATTTATAACCATGCTACAAACTATTACACACATCGAGAAGATAAATACGGATAATTATACGATTGATTGTTTATTTGAGGAAGCAAAGAAATTGCGTAGAGTAAATATAGGTCGCTTGTTAAACCAATTTCCCAACACGCCAATCATGCAAGAATTGCTTGATGTTGAAAATTTCAAGCAAGTATCGATTGATTCCTTTGGCGCATTATCTTGGAGAAATGGAGTTGATTTTTGTCCAGATGTATTATTTGAACAATCAATTGAAATTGATTAAATGAAGATTGGATAAACTTTTCTACGGTTTTATCAATTTAAGGAGCAGTTTCTTACCTATTAAAGCATCATAAAAAAAGGGTTATCAACGTGCAAATGGTTGGCAACCCTTTTTCGTTACAAGAACTTTACACCATCATCATTCCCCTACCCACTCCATCTTAACCATTCCTCCTTTTGTATCAAAATAAGCAGTACCTGCATCCTTCGCTACAGTCACTATCTGCTTTCCATACACTTTCCATTTGCCAGTTTTCAAGTCGGTTACCAAAGCATGATACACTTTCTTTTTATCCCCAATGGTGAAAGTGATGGGGGCTGCGTTGGTGCATAAGCGCAGGTGTTGGGCTACTATTCTATTGTCTATGGTAATGGCTACATAATTGCCTTCGGTCGAAAAAGCTTTTGCAACGGGCAATGTTTTGGGCGATGGCGCGGCATCCATCACTTGGATCACGTTCAAAAAGTTGTCTGATTTCGCGGCTGTTTTGGGCGATAGTTCTATCCGCCATCTGCCGGCGTCCTGCTGGGTTACCGTACCCCAGTTTTTGCCGTCCACCCAGTATTCTTTGCCTTCACCGCCAATCTTTTCTATTTGTCGGTTGCCGAACTGGGGAAGCAGCACTTCGTTTACCAACTTGCCGTTCCTCCCTGCTTCCGTGCTTTCTAAGCTGATGCTGCCATTGCTAACGGTGGGTTCGTTCTGCGAATGCAGTACCCACTTTTTTTGGAAAGAATCATTGGTGCTTACCACTTTGTCCAGCACGATCAATGCGCCGGGCACTTGTGGGTTGTGCAGGTTCAAGAACACAAAACTTCTTCTCACCGTATCGGCTTTTGCAGGATAAACGGCTACGTTTCTCGGCACATTATACGCCCTTGTCATGTCGCCCATCAAGTAGGTATAGTCTGGACTCATACCCTTACTAATTTCATGGGCTAATATTTCGGCAGATTTGTCCGCCGCAAACATTTCTTGAATACTGTCGAACGCACGGTTTTTAAACGAAAACTGCCCACCATCTCTTGATGTAGCTTTAATGTTAGAGCCTTCGTAAGGCGTGGGTTCGTTGGGGTCGAGGATGAGCAAGGAATTGTGGGCCACGGTGCGGGCATAATAGTTCACATAGTTCAGCTTACCCCATTCATTGTTGGGGTCTTTGCCTTGATAAATACCTGCATCTAAAGCCAAATGACCTTTATAATAAATGCCAAAATGCCCCACATCTAAGTGAACATGGTTTTTAGCATTGTATTCCCGCATATTCATCAGCACCACCATGGCATCGGAGGGTTTGCCCTTTTTGTCTATGTCCCACTTGGTGCGGGCAATCATTAATCCAGAAGGTGAAGAGAAGAAACGGCTCAATGGTAAGCTGTCAAATGGTGCAGCGCTTAATAAAGGATTGTAGAAGAGAAAAGCCCTTGTAGGGATTTCGGATAACTTCTCTAGGCTCATTTGAGCATACCCTTGCAAAAAAGGATTTTTCGAAAGCGTAGCAGCAATGGGAACAAAGGCCATATAATGATTGCCCATGGTAATGTTGTTGTGACAATCTCCCTCGGGCATACCGTCCATATCGGTTGCTTGGGGAATATTGGCGTACAGCTCCCGAAATGCCACGGTGCTTATTTCTCTTTTGTATGGACTAATGCCCAATTTATCCAACAAAAAAGCCTGCAACAGCTCATTGCCATAGCGCACATGGATATATTGACTACCCTGATGATGCGCCCCCGAAGCATACCACGGATTGCGGGTGGGGGCAAAACGTTCCACCTGTTCTTGGTAGGCAAAGTCGAACACGTCCTGCTGTTCGTCATAAATAGCCAAGCCCATTGCCAAAAACACAGAGGGGGCATACTCGCCATAGTGGCCATTGAGGTATTGTTTGGGGGTATTTTTAAAGATGCAATACTCAGCCAAGCAGCTTGTGTTTTTCATTTGTGCAATCAGTTTGGTTTTAGTGGCTGTATCCAGCAAATCATAGCACCAATCATACACCAATGCTGCTGTAAAAACCGCATCGTAGGTATGTGCATTCTGGTGATAGCCCTTTGTTTTGGTAATTGAAGGCAGATAAATCTGTATCAATTGTACCGCAGCCAACCCAGCTTCTTTTGCTGCACTTGAGTTGAGCAAATAATCAAAAGCCAGCGATTCAATTTTCTGCCGAATGTGTTCATCTGGTTCGCCATTGGCAGATACCCCATCTGTGGCATATTCTTTTTGTTCTTTATATGCCCGCATTAGCGAAGCAAAATCAGGATGTTGAATGCGCTCTTTTAATGCTGGAATATCCTTTACCGTTACCAATACACGGGGATGGGTGGGCATTTTTACAGGGTATTTATTTTGAGCTAGTGTAGTAAAAAAAGATAAACAGATAAGCAATAATGCGCTGCTTACTTGTTTTACAACGGGTGGCAATAAGTTCATAAGCAATTCGTTAGAGAGCAAATGTAGCAGATAAGCATGGGTGAATATTCCATTTTTCTCAAGGTTAAAAAGTACAAAAGGTTAAATGATGAGGTCGTTTATGGGTTAAATGTTTGAGGTGTTATAGGTATATCATATAATTGCTGCTTTCTTTATCTGTAAAGTAGCCATTTGTATGTTAAATTGGATATTTAGAGTAGTTATTTGTTGCTTACTGTGCCAATCAGTTGTTGCACAGTCTGACCGTTGGCAGCAGCGTATAAAATACAATATTGCTGTGCAAGTGGATGTAGATGCCAATCAATTTTCGGGTACTGAAGTAATTGAGTATATCAATAATTCGCCCGATACATTGGACAAGTTGTTTTTTCATTTGTATTGGAATGCATTCCAGCCTAATAGCAGCATGGATGTGAGAAGCCAAGAACTAGGTAAAACCGTACTAGGCACTAGCAGAAACGGAGAACCACGACTTGACTGGGATGGTAGGGTTCGCGACCGAATCAGTAAACTTACCGAAGACCAAATTGGGTACCAGCGGGTAAATAGCATTAAAATAAACGGGGTTGCTCAAACCTTGGTTAACCATGAAACGATACTGGAAGTAAGACTAAGTAAACCCATTTTGCCTAGAAGCAAAACCAATCTTGAGTTGGCTTTTCAAGCGCAAGTTCCTTTGCAAATCCGCCGAAGCGGTAGAGATAATGCCGAGGGGGTGCGGTTTAGTATGAGTCAATGGTATCCTAAAATGGTGGAATACGATTACCAAGGGTGGAATGCTAACCCTTATATAGCTCGTGAGTTTTATGGCGTGTGGGGTGATTATGATGTAAAAATAACCATCGATAAAAACTACCTAATTGCTGGTACGGGCGTTTTACAAAATGCGAATTCCATCGGTTTTGGCTATGAAGATGCGGGTGTAAAAGTGCCTGCCGCTACTGGAAAAACAATAACTTGGAACTTTAAAGGGGAAAATATCCATGATTTTGTTTGGGCTGCCGATCCCAATTTTAAACACCTATCTAAGAAAACCCGTGGTGTAACCTTGCATGTGGTTTACAAAGCGGGCGATAAACGTACAGACAGTGCTTGGAGCAATATTTTGTATGCCGCAGAAAAGGTATTACCCTTTATAGAAAGCCATTATGGAAAATATCCTTATCCGCAATATTCCTTTATACAAGGTGGTGATGGTGGAATGGAATATGCCATGGCTACTTTGCTAAGAGGGCCAGGGCTAGGGGCTGTTTTCCATGAATGGATGCACAATTGGTACCAGCATTTATTGGGTACTAACGAAAGCCTTTTTGCTTGGATGGATGAAGGATTTACCTCTTTTGCCGAAAATGAAGTAACCGATTATTACAATGCCAATTGGGCTACCCAATCGCCCTTTGTTAATGCAGCCACTAAAGCAGCGAATGCCGCTACTTACGCTAAAGAAAAGGATGATTTACCCCTTAAACAGGCCGATAGCTATGCTGGCTACTTTAATCTTGCAGCGAGTCCTTATGAGGAACCGCTATCTACCCATGCTGATCATTTCAACACCAATTTTGGTTATTCAGCGGCATCATATGCTAAGGGTGCGGTGTTTTTGGCGCAGTTGGGCTACATAGTGGGTGACAGTGTACGGAATGTTATTTTACATGAATATTACAACCAGTGGCGATTTAAACATCCCAATGCCAATGACTTTATTCGAGTGGCGGAAAAGGTAAGTGGCTTGCATTTGCAGTGGTACAAAGAATATTGGGTTAATAGTATCAAAACCATTGATTATGCAGTGGGTAATATTGAACTGGTGAACAATAAAACCGAAATTACCCTTAAACGGCTTGGCAAAATGCCTATGCCTGTGGATGTGTTAATCAGTTATAAAGATGGTAGCAAAGAATTGTATTATGTGCCACTTGATTTACTCTTTGGCTATAAGCTGCAAGAAGACAACTTGCCAAGGGTTATAGCACCTGAATGGAAATGGACGCATCCTACCTATACGCTTAGCATTTCTCGTAATTTGAAGGATATTAAATCAATAGAAATAGACCCTAGCTTTCGATTGGCCGACGTAAAGCGAGAAAACAATAAGTTGGAAGTACCTAGATAGATTTCTGTTGGTTATTCATAACAAGTGTCAATGGTCCGGAGAGTGCTTAGTACCATTTATATCTTGTATGCTTTAGTCCTAGATATTTCCAGAAGGGAAATAAGCCAATCTGGTTGGGTGCGTAAAAGTTTTTCGCCCCTTTCGCAAACTTATATAGGGTTTGAAACCCTGTATAAGTTAAAACGAAGCTTCATAGCGAAAAACTTTTACGCACCCCCAATTAAAAAGCAGCAACCATATTTGAAATGCTGAGATACAAAAGCGCTCAGTAAAGAAAAGAAAATTTGTAGTCACTCCAACTAAACCCCGAAACCAACCAACGCATGACAAGCAGATTTCTCCAAATACTTAACTGCAAAGAGGGTTAATCTTTCGCCATCAATTGATTTCAAGCGGTTGGATGCTTCGATGGGCTTTCCCTCAATTGATTTCTTATTGTAAAAAGCTTCTTTTTTCAGCCGTCAGTTGACGAGAGGGTCGCGGAGACTCCGTTTGATTGCCGTCAGTTGACGAGAGGCTCGCGGAGGCTCCGTTTGGTTGCCGTCAGTTGACGAGAGGCTCGCGGAGGCTCCGTTTGGCTGCCGTCAGTTGACGAGAGGCTCGCGGAGGCTTCGTTTGGTTGCCGTCAAATAGCGGCTGGTTTGAAGCGAATAAAAAGGACATCCATTAATTGAAGATCGTATCAATGGTTCATTGACACACAGCATTGTTTTTCGCAATTCCATAGCTGCTAAAAGTAAGGCGAAACCAAAGGGTGTTGCTTTTGTAAATTGTGTTATAATGTAATAGATACTGGCACAGCTGGACCAATTAGTGCAGAAGAATTTACAGGATATGAGTTAATTTTTTCTAGTGGTGATAGTATTCGCTTTCCTGAGACGCACCGCCTAAAAATCGCACACTATTTTGCTTGCTGCCTCAGAAAATATGACTCCACTGATCCTTAGAGTACTTTTACAGATGGCGGAATAATTGTAATCTCTGAATAGGTTATTATTATTTAAGCTCGAATGGGCTACTAAAGTTGTCTGGTCTGGCTTTTTTTGTTTGAGTACAGGATAATCAGGGTACAGCGGTTTTGAAAACAGAGTTATCCTAATACTTCTCTCTCCCTCTTAGAAGTGTAGGGAGTTCCATCAAAAAAACATCCCGACTAACTGAATAATCGGGAGGTTGACAATAGCTAAGGTTAAGAAAGTAAATTATGCACTCAACTAACCACTAATCCCTAACCACTAATACAGATTGTGTGTACACCACTTCGCCCTTGTCGTTAGTCAATTGAAGGTTAAAAAATCCTTTGCTATTAATAGCAGAAAGTGGGTAAGTTATGTTGCCACTACCAGCGGCGTGATAAACTGGTTGTTTAGTAATACACTGACCCATAGCGTTATACCAAGCCAAGGTGTATTTTCCTGCTGGTACATTGGTAAGACTAAGGGTTGCTTTTTTGCCTACTACTGGGTTAGGGTAAACTGCGTAAACAGCGGGCAGAATTTGGGTGGTAGCATAGCTGGCCGAAGCGGGTTTTTGGCTAAATACTATGCTAAACCGCTGTTCATTATTGGAGGGGGAGGCGCTGGTGAAAGTGTAGTGCAAAACACCACTGCCCAAAGGCGTTTCTTTCTGTAAGTATTGATCTACCAAATAAGCAGTTAAGCCCTCAGACTGCCATTCACTACCGTCCAAACGCAGTTCATACGAAACACCAGGCACTAATTTGTCCAATTGCAACAGCATTCGATCTCCAGCTTTGGGTGCGGGTTGCCCATTGATGGCCAATGGAGTTTGCTGCGCTAAGATGGCTAGGTCTTCGTGACTGTTGGGCATTTTTTTGGTGTCTTCATCACCTAATTCAGTAGTAAATGGTGCATCAAACACGGCCACAGCACCATCGATATTGGTATTGCCTTTACTAGGAATGTTTTTCCAAAGGGTAATAGCCAAACGGTTCACCCGCTTTTCGGAGGCAAACACTGCCGTGTAAGCTTGATTGGTCACTTTGTTGCTTTCGCTAATCACCAACTGCCTGGTGCCGCTGCTAGCCGTATTCTCCACCCAAAATGCCTGACCAGGTTGTATGTAACGGTTAATTTTTGAATTGCCCGGATTGCTGTTGGTACCCGATGTGGCGTTATAAGACACAAACACTTGATAGCTATTGCTAATGAGGAAAGTGGGGTCGAAATAGTAATAACTATTGGTCAAGCCCGTTTTGGTTAGACTGTGCCAATCGATGGCGCAAGCATAAGGATTGCCCACCAAGCTGCCCGCATTATTGGCGGTATTTAGTTTAGCACTACTGGTACCAAATGAACCAGTGGTGCTAGTGCTGGTATAGGTAACAGAACCAGTTAATAATTGACCCGTTGTACGGATCGTTGTTGCCGTAACCAAAGCGCTTGATGCATCAAAATTAGATTGGTATAAGTTCACCGTTCTGTCGCCAAACATACCAATGTGGTAACCCATACAGGGATCGATATTGGTGGTTTTGGTATTGCCGATGGAATCCCAACCACCATTGGTATAAATGAACAAGCCCCTTTTGCCATTAACGGTGTTGTCTAGTCCTGTAGTGGTGTTAAAGCCAGCCGTAGTGCTTTTGTTGCCAATAATATGTGTACCATAGCCACTAGGCTTGTTGCCGCCTTCTTGCCAATTGTTAAAGAATGAACCAGCATTGTACACCCCGCCCGCACTCAACTGCCGATAAGCTTTAAAGCCTTTGGGAATAAAACGTTCCACCGTTACCTTACCCGCAATAGTTGCACCATTTGTTACAGACCCTACCACCGCAGTGGCTGAAATGGAGGTGGATTCTAAAGTAAGGTTATTACCATTGAGGTCAAGGTTGCCCGCATTGAGGGAAAGTAAACTGGTTATACCCAAGCCATTACCCAGTTTAGCACCACCGCTGCCGCTAATGGTGAGTGTGCCAAGCAATGTGTCGGTAGCTGTTTTGTTGAAATAAAAAGTAGAAGTGCTACTGCTGTTGACCACTAAGCCCGATGTAGTAGAACCTTTAAGAACACCCGTACCCGCAACTGCTCCATTGATGGTGAGGGTTTTGCCATTGAGTTGTAGGCTAGCACCAGCAGCCAGATTAATACTTCCAATAGTAGTGTTGCTAGCTAAAGCAGGGTATCGCCCATTGGATACTACAGGAATATTAATGTCTGCTCCACTGGTGGGTACGGTATTGCTACACCAATTGCTGGCTACAGACCAGTCTGTACTAGTGTTGCCTGTCCATAAATTGGGCGTACTATTGTAACTGATGAATATAAAATTGCTGGTAGTATCGGTGGGGCTGGCACATGCAGCATTACTGGTGAGTGCACAACTTACTAAACTGTTGTTAGGCAAACTATTACTTGAATAAGTATTTGCCATAGCACCAGCGATATTCACGCCATTGATTTTCCATTGGTAGATAGGGCTTGTACCACCATTAGTAGGAACTGCTGTAAAGAATACGGTGGTACCCGCACAAGTACTTGCACCACTAGATGATATAGATATAGATGGCTTAACAGTTGCATTCACCACCACACTACCGCTAGTGGCAGCACAGCCGCCCGTGCTATATACTTTGGCGGTGTAAGTACCGGCCGCGGTGGTAGTGTAGCTGTTGCTTTTAATAGCTCCTGCGGCATACCCTTGTACACGGTTATTGCCCCCATCGGCTACATATAAGTTACCAGATCCATCTAAATAAATACCGTTGGGGTTAGATAATTGAAGGGCGGTAATGCCATTGCCATTGCCCCCAGCAACGGTAACGCCAGTGGTAGCTCCCACTGTCCATTTTTGAACACGGTGGTTACCATAATCAGATACATACACATTGCCCACTTCGTCGGCATATACACTAGTTGGATTGTTCAATTGGTTAGCCGCACTACCTTGGCCATTGCCTCCCGCTACCGTAACACCAGATGATGCACCAGCCGTCCATTTTTGTACTCTATGATTGTTGAAATCGGCTATGTAAACCGTACCTACTCCATCCACAAACACGCCTAAGGGTGAATTTAATTGGCTGGCTCCGCTACCACTGATGCCAGTTCCTGCAACCGTAACACCTGTGGTTGCCCCAGCCGTCCATTTTTGAATGCGGTGGTTAAAGGCATCGGCAATGTATATTGTAGCATTGGCATCCACATAAATACCATCGGGATAATTTAATTGGTTGGCGGCACTGCCTTGGCCATTTCCACCAGCCACCAATACGCCTGCCGAAGCACCAGAAGTCCATTTCACAACTCGGTGATTATTATTATCGGCTACATATACGCTATTGCTTCCGTCCACATAAATGCCTTCGGGAAATTGTAATTGCTTTAAGCCATTGCCTGCACCATTGCCCCCAGCTACCACTACCCCAGTTGAAGCACCAGGTGCCCATTTTACAACACGGTTGTTACTGCCATCACTCACATATACATTGCCTGCATTATCGAGCATTACCCCAATAGGCAAATTCAATTGGCTAACGCCACTACCACTACCATTACCCCCAGCGAACGTGTTGCCACTGCTTCCGAAATTGGTCACAGAACTTATGGTGTTTCCGTTAAGTCGCCAATCAATCTGCGATAGATTGTTAGATGGGGTCACCTGTAAAGTACTGCCCACGCAAGTGCCACCCGATATAAATGGCGAAGCGGGTGTGGCATACACACTTACACCAATAAGTTTGCTTGTTGCCGTAGGGGTGGTTTGGCAGGCATTGTTAGCGGTCATTACACACAATATAGAATCACCATTGGCCAAGGTGGAAGTAGTAAAAGTGGCACTATTGGTACCCACATTGGTGTTGAATTTTTTCCACTGATAGCTAGGGCTACTACCTCCGTTTGTGGGTACTGCGGTAAAAGTGACGCTACTCCCTGAGCAAATGGTAGCAGCACTTGCAGAAATGGTAACAGATGGGGTAACGTTAGTACAAAAAGTAAAACCGCTTTTAGTAGCAGTACCGCCAGAAGTAGTAACAGCTACATCCCCAGTAGCACCACTACCCACTACCGCAGTAATGGTAGTGCTGTTAATTACCGAAAAAGAAGTGGCAGCCACACCTCCAAACTTCACCCCTGTGGCTCCTGATAAATTAGTACCCGAAATGGTTACTGTTGTGCCTAAAGCTGCTGTGGTGGGGGTAAATGAACTGATAGTGGGTAAACAAGGGGTAACAACACTAGCCATAAAATTACCAAAACCAAAAGGTGACCCACCAACGGTAATAGATGTTCCAGCCGTATTGTTGCTCGTATTAATAACGCTAACCGTGTTGCCTCCATTATTTGCCACATACACTTTAGAGCCGTCGGGTGTAACGCTCAATCCGAAGGGTGCACTACCTACGTTAACCGTAGCAGTAGCTGTTGCTGTTGTTGTATTCACCACGCTCACAGAATTACCACCATTGTTGGCCACATAAAGCGTGGCATTGTCTGAACTTAGGGTTAATCCTATAGGGTTTTTGCCTACAGCAACGGTTTTTGTAATGGTATTGCTTGCAGTGCTGATGAAGCTAACCGTATTCTTAAATTGATTGGCCACATACAAAACGGTACCTGTACTGTTGATACTAAGCCCCGCAGGGTAAGTGAAAGCAGTAAATACCATCGGTGTGCTAACGGTGTTGTTGGAAGTATTGATGACGCTAACGGTATTGGCAAAACTATTGGCCACATACACTTTGGTGCCATCTGGAGCTATAACAATGGCGGTAGGACCACTGCCCACCGTTAGAGTTGTAGTTACGGTGTTTGTGCTAGTATTTATAACGCTAACGGTGTTTTCTCCAAAATTGGTCACGTATAACTTGCTGCCATCTGGGCTTACCACTATGCCTACTGGTTGGGTACCAACAGTAATAGTGGCAGATACAGTATTGGTGCTTGTATTGATAACACTAATGGTATTATCGCCTGAATTGGCAATATAGACGCGTGTAGCACTTGGGTTAACCGCTACACCAGATGGCGTTGCACCCACGGCAAGGGTGGAACTAACAACACCTGTGGATGTATTAACGATGCTCACATTATTGTCGGCATAGTTGGTCATATAGGCATAAGCCACCGTGCCGCTACCCACTGAAAAACTGGTGGCACTAGTAGCAGTGCCGCTTGGGGTAGTGACAGTAACCACGCCATTGACACCCCCCGCAGCCACAACAGCCGAAATGCTCGTGGCAGAATTAACAACAAAAGAAGCCGCAGCAACACCCCCAAATCGTACAGCAGTAGCCCCAGTAAAATCAGTACCCACAATATTCACCGTACTGCCAGGGCAGGCAATGGCGGGCGAAAAGGAACTAATGGTTGGGGTAGCGGTGGGGCTAATAGGGATTCTTTGCTTACGCTCAAGTTCATTTACTGCATGAGTTGCTTGTTTGTTCGATGGAGGGGTAGTAATTCTATCCTCTTTATGGTTGGCAAATACAGCTTTGCCAAAGCTTAAATGAATAGTTGAAAAAAACACAACTAACGACATACCTACTAACCAAACTAGTGGCTTTCTCTGTTTCATGCTAAACACGGTTTTATGATTAATTTATTTTTAAAAAAGGTGTAATCAATACATTAATGAGCCAACACTCCCATTACCCATTCTCTAAAAGTGGGTGCAGTAAAAATAGGGTTTTATACATACGATAACATATATCCTACACTTTTTCGGCAAACGCTGAATTATGGATGAATTCCATGAATGGTTCTTGCTGCTAAAAAGAAAAAATTAAGGCTAGTAGCACTCCCATTTTAAATGAGGAAGAGTACATAAAAGTCGTTCGCTATGCCCCTCACCTTATGCGAGGGGCTGGGGGGAAGAACCTGAAGCAGTTTAAATTACATTACCTTTCTTTTTTCAAACACCTTTTTACAAATACACCGCACCCATCATTCAGGCGCTACAGTTTGGCAAAGCAGTACCATTTCACTTAGTGCAACGGTATTTCCGCATTCCATCAACGCTTAATCATGCTCATTATTTCCGTGATCACGTCTCTAACATTCATGTTTACGTCTCTATCCTATGTGTTCTCGTTTCTTTCTTCCGTGTTCATGTCTTTATCCTATGTTTTCACATCTCTTTCCCCCGTGTTCACCTCTCTAAAGTTCATGTTTGTGTCTATAAAGCTTATGTTCACGTCTCTTTCATCCGTTTTTTCTTTTCTTGCATTAGTGTTGTTTATATTAATGCGCATGTTCACGTACAAAATGGTCATGTTCACGTCAGTAATCATCATGCTCACGTGTGTGATGTCTGTGTTTACATCTGTAATGCTAATGTTCACGTATGTGATGAACGTGTTTGCGTTAGTAAGGCTCATGTTCACGTGCGTATTAACGATGTTTTCATTAACAATTTGAATGTTTAATACACTCGCATTAATGCTCGTTATATGTATGCCACATGTTTAAGCCCTACGCATTAATGCTCAATATATATATGCCTGAGTTCAAGCCAAATAAATTAATGCGCATTTAATGTATTGGCATGTTAGGGTTGCTCAGATTCGTGCGCAATAAATATATACCCATTTTTAAGTCAAAGCTTTCCCTCTTCAAACCAGTAAAAAAGTTGTTGTCAGAGGTACATAAAACATGAGGAATGAATTTTTTAACCACACATTTATACAACAAATGCATGAGTAAATTAATGACGGATTTTAAACAACATCTTTAGTTGGATTATTTACTTGAAGTGGCCAAGTTTTCAATGCAGAATTTATCGCACCAAAGGCAATTAGATAAAAATTGGTTGCAGATTATGCACAATGGTTTACTGCAAAAAACTGCGCCTGTTTATAGTATATTAATACCATAAACAGGCGCAATTAAATAGTTGATGAAACCTTCCTTTGTTAGCGTTCAATTATGATTTGATGATTCCTAAGTACTTTTCTTTAGCTAAAAAGATACCAACTGCGTTCACCAAGACCAAAGCCACTCCAATACCGGGTTTCTGTGCAATTAGCAACTCAAACAAACAAATATTTACAACAATCGGTGCAATCAAAACCAAGCCCAACGCACGTGTAGGCTTAACTAAAAGCAAAATTCCTATGGCAACTTCTAATACCTTAACTATAGTCAAATAGCCTGTTTTATACAGTAACCCAGAAAAAGCCGCGGCATCACCATCCATCGGGGGCATGGGTAGGTGTAAAAAGAAAATCGCTCCAAAAACTACAAATAATAACCCTAGCAACAACGCCGGAATTTGTTTAACAATAGCCATCTTTATATTAATTTAAGTGTAAAAATTACCCTTTTCTTTTTATTATCCTTGCTTTACCAATTGTACTGCCAACTGAAGCTTTACTTCATCGCTCACAACCACCCCGCCAGCTTCAGTTACTGCGCTCCAAGTTAATCCAAAAGCAGAACGGCTAATCTTGCCCGTGATGTCAAAACCAACTTTTGATTGACCATAAAAATCCGTCATTGCACCGCCGTACTCTACCGCAAGTGTAACAGGCTGGGTAACTTCTTTAATTGTCAAATTGCCCAACAATTCATAATTGCTATCGGTTACTTTTTTAAAAGAAGTACCCACAAAACTCAACGTTGGAAATTTTTCCGCTGCAAAGAAATCGTCACTCTTCAAGTGTCCATCCCGCTGTTCATTACCTGTTGAAATACTCCCCACATTCGCCGAAAAATGAATGGTAGCATCGCTAAAATCATCTGATTCAGCTTCCATTGTGGCGTCAAATTGCGTAAAACTGCCAGTAACTGTACTGATCATCAAGTGTTTCACTTTAAAAGTGATTTCGCTGTGTAAAGCGTCTAATTTGTAAATAGCCATAATTGTAAAAATTGTGCCTCTGTTTTTTTAAAAGAGGCGGTTAATGATTAAATAAAAAACTCAATAAAAAACTCAAAATGTTTCTGCTAAACTTCCACAGGTTCGCCGTCTTCGATTAGTACGCCCATTTTGCCTAGCTGATAATCTCTAAATGCTTCCAAAATTTCTGTTTGGTTGTTCATCACAAATGGCCCATGAGCAGCTATGGGTTCGTTCAAAGGCAGGCCAGAACCAATAAAAATCCTCGCATCTTCTGTTGCTGTGATGCTAAAAGCATTTCCGTCATTGTTGAACACCGCTATATAGTTGCTCTTTATAGATTCCGCACCAGCAGCGGTTTCTATGGAAATTTCACCGCTTAGCAAGTAAATGAACGCATTATGTGCTTGTGGAATAACAAATTCGAAACTCCCTCCTTTTTGGAAAGTTCCTGTAAAAGTGTTTACCTCAGTAAATGTTGGAATAACCCCTTTCACTCCATTTAATTCACCAGAAATTAGGTTCACTCTAGCTAATCCATCGGCAGTTTCAATAAAGGGTATCTCATTTTTTGCAGCAGGTATATATTGCGGCTGGTCAAGCTTATGAGCAGCAGGAGTATTTACCCATAACTGTATGATTTCCTGTACACCCCCTATTTCCTGAATATTGTGCGGTGGTCGTTCACTGTGAATTATTCCCATGCCAGCATTCATCCATTGGATACCTCCTTCATAAACAATGTTGTTGTTTCCCCTAGAATCTTGGTGATGTACCCCACCCTCAAAAATAAACGTGACTGGTGAAAAGCCCCTATGCGGGTGTGGCCCAACGCCTGCCTTACTGGTAGGAATATGTGTTGGCACTTTTACTTTGGCATGGTGCAGCAATAAAAATGGGTCAATTTGGCCTGCCTTATTAGAAGGAAAAGCCTGCCTTACTGGAAAGCCACCCATGTCAATCATTTCAGCGTGTATTATCTGTTGAACAGAACGATAGTTGGTCATTATCATTTATTTAAAAGGTCATAGGAACTTCAATGAACAATACCTCTGTATTGGATACAGCGGTTATATCTATGGTGCTAGATTCTGTAATCCCAAGTCCATCTCTTTCAGAAAGTTCAACACCATTTAGTGAGACATTCCCTCTAATTACAAATGCATATACGCCATTTTGCTGCTGGTGCAATTGATATTGAGCTGTTGTTTCTTTGTCAAGAGCCCCAAGTGTAAACCAAGCATTCTGGTTTATCCAAACGGCTTGTGCATCATCGGGCGCTACCACAGTTGTTAACTTGTTTTTCCTTTCATTTAAAGGAAATGATTTTTGTTCGTACCGAGGCGGAATGTTTTTTTCTTTTGGCATCACCCAAATCTGTAAAAACTTTACATCTTCTGTTCTGCTAGCATTTTTTTCGCTATGGGCAATCCCACTACCCGCATTCATGATTTGTACATCACCTTGCATAATAATCTCATTGCGTCCGGTGGTATCCTGATGTTCTAAATTACCACTTAGCGGTATGGATACAATCTCCATATTGTCATGTGGATGTTTTCCAAAACCCATTCCAGGAGCCACCGTGTCATCATTTAGTACACGCAATGCTCCAAAGTGCATCCTTGATGGATCGTAATAACCAGCGAAACTGAAGGTATGATGGCTATTTAACCACCCATGATTTGCATGACCTCTAGAGTCAGCTTTGTGCAAAATTGTTTTCATTTTTTTATTCTTTTAATTTAAGTGTATATACATGTATTAGGGTAAAAAAAACTACAGGTTTACTGCCCGTATTTTTTCTAATAAATCGTTTAAAACGACTGCATCCTCTTCTGGTAATGTAAAACAGTTGACATATTTATTCTCCATTACCTCTGTAGAGGCTACTAACAGTTCCATCCCTTTCTGGGTAATTTGCATCACCGTCTCCCTTTTATCCCTTTCCGAATTATTACGTTCTACAAGCTGTTTAGCCACCAGTCTGTCAATTATTCTCGGCACATTGGAGTTCTTTTCAATCATTCTGCTAGCAATATCTTTCACACACATTGTTTCAGGATGTTTACCTTTTAGAATTCTCAAAACATTGTACTGTTCGTGAGTAATACCAAATTGCTTCAACTCTTTTACCGTTAAAGTTTTAAGCCACCATGCAGTATAAAGCACATGCAGCACTGCTTTATGCACTTCACTTTTAAATTTTGAACTCTTTATTGCCTCTTCTAATTTCATTGTAGGCGCAAATATATGTACCTACATCTATTTTGCCAAAAAAAGTATTCTCCATTACTTTTTACGTGTAAATTCTGTTCCTTAGTTATTTATGTACAGATGGTTTATTACACAACAGCATAGTAAAAGCACCTGCTTTTCGTTGTAAAAAACAATTATTCAAAACCTCGTGTGAAGGCTTATTTTTGCGCCCTTGAAAAATAATTTTAATGGATATAAACTTTAACCCGGACAAACAGCACACCATAAGTGGTTCTATAAATATTACTGGAACAGGTTTACACACGGGAATCTTGGTTGGCATGACCCTTAAACCAGCTAATCCAGGATTTGGATTACAATTTCAAAGAATAGATTTACCTAACCAACCTTTAATAAAAGCTGATTGCGATTTGGTAACTGACACCAGCAGAGGTACCACCCTCCAAGTGGGTGATGCCAAGGTAAGTACAGTTGAACATATACTGGCGGCGTTAGTAGGAATGGGTGTTGACAATGCACTTATAGAACTAGATGGCCCAGAAATCCCCATAATGGATGGAAGTTCTCATCCTTTTATTGAACTTATAGAAAAAGCAGGAGTAACAGAACAAGATGCTGCAAAAGCTTGGTACAGTATAGATGAAAATATATTCCACTACGATGAGCAAAAACGAGTAGAAATGGTGGCTTTGCCTTCCATGGAGTATCAGATTACTACCCTTATCGATTTCAATAGCCCTGTGCTGGGTACGCAACATGCGGGGCTAAAAAGAATCAGTGATTTTAAAACAGAGATTGCCCCTTGCAGAACCTTTTGCTTTTTACATGAGTTGGAAATGCTTTTAGAGCATGATTTAATAAAAGGTGGGGATATCAATAATGCCATTGTTGTGGTGGACAGGCAGGTATCTGACCAAGAAATGGCTCGGCTTGCCAAGGTTTTCAACAGAGATAAAATTGAAGTGAAAACTGAAGGCTATTTGAATAACCTAGAACTAAGGTTTCCCAATGAACCCGCTAGGCATAAACTCTTAGACGTGGTGGGTGATTTAGCCTTGATAGGCTACCCTATAAAAGCGAGAATTATTGCCAACAGACCTGGACATAGTTCAAACGTTGCTTTTGCGAAAAAAATTAAACAATACATAAAAAAGAACAAGCACGTTAAAGACGTACCTGTTTATAATCCTTCCCTCCCTCCCGTTTTCAATTTGGAAAAAATTGAGAAAACTTTACCTCACCGATTCCCTTTCTTATTAGTAGATAAGGTTACGGAACTATCTGATAAGCATATCATTGGCATTAAGAACGTCACTTTTAATGAGTGGTTTTTCCAAGGACACTTTCCAAATAATCCTGTTATGCCAGGAGTACTTCAAATTGAGGCTTTGGCACAAACGGGTGGTATTCTTTGCATTAACCTAATGCCTGAAGGACAATTTGATACTTATTTTTTGAAAATTGATAATTGCAAATTCAAACAAAAGGTGATTCCTGGCGATACCATGATTTTAAAAATGGAATTGTTAGAACCAATAAGAAGAGGCATTTGCAGCATGAGAGGCACCGTGTATGTTAATGGAAAAGTAACTACCGAAGCAGACCTTGTTGCACAACTAGTAAAGCGTAATTAGTTAATTCTATCATTTTTTGTACTTTTTTTTAGAGAATTAATTTTTTGGCATCTTTTTTATTAATGGGGCTAACGTATGCAATCTTTGTTAGCCACTAAACCCCGAAACAATCGGATGACGCACCCTTATACATACATAGACCCTAATGCTAAAGTAGCATCAAATGTAAAAATTGACCCATTCACCGTTATCCACGGTGATGTTGTTATTGGTGAAGGCACATGGATTGGTAGTAATGTTACCATCATGGAAGGAACAAGGATTGGAAAAAATTGCCGCATTTTTCCAGGTGCAGTAATTGGTGCAATCCCCCAAGATTTAAAGTTTAATGGCGAAAAAACAACCGTAGAAGTTGGCGACAACACCACAATTCGGGAATTCGTAACCATCAATAGAGGTACAAACGACCGAGGAAAAACCAAAGTGGGTACTAATTGCTTGATAATGGCCTATTGCCATGTAGCGCACGATTGTATTATTGGTAATAACTGCATACTTAGCAATAGCGTACAACTAGCTGGTCACGTGGTCATTGGCGATTGGGCTGTGGTGGGAGGAGTAAGTGCCGTACACCAATTTGTACATATAGGTCAGCATACATTTGTTGCGGGTGGAAGTCTAGTTAGTAAAGATGTGCCGCCTTATATCAAAGCCGTTAGAAATCCTTTGAGTTATGGTGGCGTAAATAGTGTGGGATTAAAACGACGTGGATTCTCTTTGGTACAAATCAACCATATATTGGACATTTATAGAGTCATTTATAGCAAAGGATTAAATACTTCACAAGCTATAGACTTCATTGAAGAAGAGATTACGCCTACAGACGAGCGTGACGAAATAGTTACGTTTATACGAGACAGCGGAAGAGGAATCATCAAAAGATTTGGAAAACTTGCTGGGGGCGAAGAGTAATAAGCCTTTAGCTATAAAAAAAGCCCCAACCTGTAGATAATAGGTTGGGGCTTTTTTTATGCTTGTACACCTACTTGCGCCGCCGTGAAAAACTGATCTATTGCTGCTGCCATTGTCAATGCTTTGGGTTTGGGAGCTTTTAAATCTATACGCAACCCCGCTTCCTCCACAGCTCTAATAGTATTCTCGCCATAAGCACCAATTAGTAAATCGTTTTGTACAAAATTGGGGAAGTTGTCTTGTAAACTTTTTAACCCGCTTGGGGTAAAAATGCAAATCATGTCGAAATGTTTTTGATTGAATACCTCTTTCAAATCGCAGCTAACACTTCTGTACATAAATGCGAGTTGGTAATCAAACTGTTGCTCCTTTAACCATTGAAGTATGGAGGAATCCTGCTGGTTTTCGCTGCATACATATAAATAGTTAGGTGCTTTGTGCTTAATGATGATTTCAAAAAGGCTTTTATTGGTGCCGTCAACACCAAAAAAAATCTTTCGCTTCCGGTATTCAATAAATTTCTGCAAATACAGCCCAATAGATTCGGTGGAACAATAATATTTCGTTTCTACACTTATTGGAATCTTTTGTTCCTCCAGTGTCTTGAAATAATAATCAACCGCATTTTTAGTGGTTAAAATAACTCCCGAAAATTTTGTCAAATCAATTTTCTGTTTTCTAAATTCTTTGGAACTAAATGCCTCAATTTTAATAAATGGGGCAAATGTTAGTTGTACGCCAAATTTTCTCTCTAATTCGAAAAAAGGAGATTTATCGCTCTCTGGTTTTTGTTGACCAATTAATAGCTGAAATGGCTGCAACTTGTTAGTAGGCAAAATCGTGTGCATAATCGTTATTATATTCTTAATCTACCCTGTATAAATTAAATCCCATGCATGATAAGCTGGAATAAAGCCTTGTACAGGAGCATTAATGGAAGTATCTCTATTGAAAAAAGGTACAAAGTAAAATGAAGTACGCTTAGCTTTAACTGCGTTCTTAATGAACTAACCGCAATAAAAAAACGATACAGCAAAGCCGCACCAAAAAGATAATAAGTGATGGTAAAATAGACGGAGATGGCAGCCCCACTATTAAAAGCCACTAAAAAAATAAATGGCAGGAGAATGATTCCCAGCAACTTATTGCTAATAAACACCACGAAAGAATAACTTGAAACAGCTTTTTCTTCGTTGAACGCCCACCCTACAAAGTATAAAAAAACGAACTTGATTAAATAGATGCAAGCGATTATAGCTAAGCTGTATGGAAGTAGGTTCCAAAATGAGTACCTAACCAAACCATTATAACCCAGTAATAAAGTTAAATAGATGGCAAAAGACAACACAAAAGCAAGGTTAAACAACAAGGAAGAAATCTTATTATTGGCTAAATTTTCAATTGCCTGCTTTTGTCTATGGGAGGTTTGAAAAAACAACAAAAACATGTTGCTGAAATACTTTGGAAAAATAAGTTTAGTAATAGCAATCAGGAACACAGCACCCGTAAGCAGATAAAACAATTCTTCGTTTGAGGTTGCATTGCGTTCTTTTTCCAGCAAGGGCTTTGCAGGTAAATGGATGGGCAAATACTCGCAGTAGAATACAGCAGCATAGGTAGAGGTATCATTTTTCTTTGTTAGCAGCAGTTTGGCAGCATTGGCTTTTGCTGTACTATCTGATTTTAGAGAGTCGAGCTTTCTTTGGGCAACAAGCAGAGAATCCTGATTTAGCAAAGTATCTGTACTAACATGGGCTGTATCCTTTTTTATGATGCCCAGCATTTTGCCCAAACTGTCTTTCTGCGGTTTTGGGCGTGGTGGTTTCCAAGTAGGTTTTAAACTGGTGTCTTTAGGTAGGCGTTTGGCAGGTGACTTTGAACTGTCTTTTTGACTAGTGTTTGCTTTGCTACTTTCTTCTGTGGTGGGCAATTGAGTGGTTTTGGCTATGTCTTGAGCTATTACCATACAGGTAATAAACAAGCAAGTAAAAAGGCAGGCCAATTTTTTCCAATAACACATCGTGGGCAAAAATAGGAGATTCCCGTACTGTATTTGCTGGTAGGTGATGCCAGTAAACGATTTACGAAGTGGATGATGCATAAAAGTTTTTGGAGTTATTAGTTAAACCTCCATCATAACTCCACCAATCTGGTGAAAGCTGTAATGAAAAAAACTTTTATGCACCCTAAGTGACTTTATTTCCGTACTAAAATATCAATTGGCTGTTGCCTGATTTTACCTTGTTGACAGCTTACCAAGGTGCATCTAATTCTGCGCCAGCATCAAAATCGCCTGTGTTCATTTTACTTCCTTGAACAAAGAACTTACCACCGCCATTGGCTGTTCCAGCACCAGCAGGAGCACCTCCCAATGGACTCAAAGGCCCGGAGGGTATGGGCTTGAAGTTGCCTCCACCTAAATTATTACTACCGCCTGGTCGGTTGTTGTTATCATCAATATCTTCAAAACGCTGGATGTGTAGATGTGCTTGTAGCCTAATATTCTCTAATGAGCCATTACGGTGTTTGGCAATTCTAATATGCGTTTCGCCCTTGGTACTTTCTCCATGCTCATTCGTCATGTTTTCATAGTACTCAGGTCTATAGATAAACATTACCATATCCGCATCTTGCTCAATGGCACCAGATTCCCTCAAATCGCTTAACTGGGGCATCTTGCTCTCCTTTCTGGTTTCAACCGCACGACTCAACTGGCTCAGTGCAATAATGGGAATGTTCAACTCTTTTGCTAAAGCTTTCAGATTTCGAGAGATGGTGCTAATCTCTTGTTCCCGATTACTGTTTTTGTCGGCACTGCCACTCATCAACTGTAAATAGTCAATCATAATGATGCCTACGTTGTGCTTGTTTACCAGTCTTCTGGCTTTGGCTCTGAACTCGAAAATGTTTAAAGAGGCCGTATCGTCGATGAATATGGGGGCTGATTCCAGCTTTTTGATACCCTTGGTATGCAATTGTTGGTATTCATAATCTTCCATTTTACCCCGGCTAATTTTCTCCAAAGGAATTTCACTTTCCGCACTTAATATCCGTTGCACCAATTGCGCAGCACTCATTTCCAGACTAAAAAACCCCACTGCGGTGGGCTTAGAGGTGTTTAATGCGGCATGGCGTGCTAGGTTTAAAGCAAAAGCCGTTTTACCCACTGAAGGACGTGCTGCTAGGATAATCAAATCGGTAGGTTGCCAACCAAATGTTACCCTATCTAGCGATGCAAAGCCACTAGGTACCCCAGAAATATCTTCTGTTTTGGTACGCAAATCATCAATACGCATCACTGCTTGTGCTAAAGCAGTACCCATTTCCTTATAATCTTGTTTAAGGAAGTTTTTGGTTACGTTAAAAATCTTTTCTTCCGTTGTATTCAGCAAATCAAATACATCGGTACTGTCTTCATAGGCTTCGCCAATAATTTCACCACTAATTCTAATCAACTCCCGTTGGATAAACTTTTGGAGCACAATTCTAGCGTGGGCATCAATATTGGCCGCACTAACCACCGAATTGGTGAGTTTAGTAACAAAATAAGGGCCTCCAATTGACTCTAATAATTCTTTGAAACGAAGCTCTTCTACTACCGTAAGTATATCTATGGGCTGGCTTTTTTGCTCCAAGCTCATCATACACCGGTAGATATGTTCATGCGCCTGTACGTAGAAACATTCTGGTTTTAAGATTTCGCTCACCGTATCAAAAGCACCTTTCTCCAACATTATTGCCCCCAACACAGCCTCTTCTAGTTCTCTTGCTTGAGGTTGTACTTTGCCAGAACCGATATTGCTCAAATCGATGCTGGGCACTTTTCTTCGTTTCCTGTCTTTATTTAAACTGGTAATATCCACTAGCTTTTGTACAATTTAAAGAGGTTAAAAAAGCCCAGCACTAACTGCAAGATTCCGCTTGCCATTAGTGCTGGGGGGCAACGAATATGGGCTAACAAATTGGTTAATTCCAATTTTGGGTGAGTTATTTTAATCCACACCCCATTCACCCTCTATGCACAGCTAAACCCTATTTTTCCACATCTGAATGCCCGTTTATGCACTATTTCAAAAAGTTATACCGTCTTTTTATTCGCTTATACACAACCCACTGTGCAAAAAGATTTTCCATGTCGCTGCCTTTTTATCCCAAGCTTTCACTATGCTGCCATAAATATTGGAATAGTTTGGATAGTACAAGAGCGGAGGATGCAAAGGACAATTTAACCCTAACGCATAGCCTAGATTTGGCTAAAGCAATGGAGCGGCAGTTTCTCTGGCAAGCGCCATTAAAAACGGATGATTACTACCCTACAATGGAAAGTTGATGTAGGCATTAAGCTGTGGAATGAAACAGATATAGAGCCTACTTATTGGATTGACGAAATGAAAGTTTAGACACTCCCAAGGAAGCTACATGCGGCAGAATTGTTTATAAATTGCTTCATAATGAGGAACAATGCGGCTGATGTCAAAATTCAAGGCATGTTCATAGGCGTTGGTTTTCATTTGCGAGAGCAAATCTTCATTCTTTAGCAAGGAGATGGCAAAATCGCTCATGGCGGCTACATCGCCCACATTGGCTAAGAAGCCTGTTTTCCCTTGCACATTTACCTCTGGCAAACCACCTGCATTGGTACTAATCACTACATTTTTCGCAGCCATAGCTTCTAGTGCGGCAAGACCAAAACTTTCATATTCGCTGGGCAATAAAAACAAATCGCTCACTGCCAGTATTTCTTCCATTTGCTCTTGCTTGCCTACAAAACGAATGTCTTCTGCAATGCCCAACAACCTTGCTAGTTCTTCTGCCGAAGATCGCTCTGGACCATCGCCCACCATTAATAGTTTAGCAGGGAGAAATGCCCTCACTTCACTAAACACTTTTATTACATCGTTAACCCGCTTTACCTTTCTGAAATTACTGGCGTGGACCAAAATTTTCTCGCCATTGGGTGCTATTACTTTTTTGAAAGCATCGATGGGTTTTTTATCGAAACGACTGATGTCCACAAAATTGGTAACTACCGAAATGTCCTTTACAATGTCGAAATTTTTATAGGTTTCTTCCCTTAAATTTTCGGATACTGCCGTGATGGCGTCGCTTTCATTAATAGAGAAAGTAACCACGGGTTCATAGGTTTTATCGCGGCCCACCAAGGTAATGTCCGTACCATGAAGGGTAGTGATTACGGGAATTTCTCTGCCAATTTTCTTTTTTACAATCTGCTTGGCCATGTAAGCCGCAGAGGCGTGTGGGATGGCATAGTGCACATGGAGCAAATCGAGGTCGTGGTTGATAATGACATCTACCATGGTGCTTGCAAGGGCAATTTCGTAAGGAGGATAGTCAAATAATGGATAGGTAGGCACCCTTACTTCGTGGTAAAAGATATTGGTGTTAAACACATTTAGCCTCACGGGTTGCTGGTAGGTGATGAAATGAACCTGATGTCCTTTGTCGGCCAAAGCCTTGCCCAATTCTGTAGCTAAAACGCCGCTTCCGCCAAATGTGGGGTAACAAACTATGCCAATACGCATGATAAAAGAGATATGAATAAGTGAGCAAAGTAAACTAGTAAGTGGTAAGTGGGTGGTTTTATTTAGCAAGAAAGTATATTGAAACCACCTGCTACAGTTTACTGATTCAAAGTGGGAAAACCTGAAAATGGATGGGAGCATTAACGTTTTTCGCCCCCCTAATTTAAACCTCACTCCAACCCCTCTCCAAAAGAGAGGGAACTGGAATGTTAGCCTGGTATTGATTGCAAGACATTTTTATACTTTGTTTATTTGGCGCATCTAACTTTCTTTTCCGGTAGTTAGCATATATCACACATCAACAGCATTGCAGTTTTGTGCAGAAAAAGCGAAAAACTTTTATGCACCCTTTGCTATTTTTTATTTATTTAATAGAGTAATAGTTTGTGGCGGCCAAAGTTTTCCTGTTGTATGACTTGTGCGGAATTGCCACCCCGCCCTTTGGGCACCCCTCGAGAGGGGAATTGTCCACCGAGTATTTAGAAACTGGCTTTTTTTAAAGAAGTGAAACAGTGAAAATAGTACGGGAGGGCCAAAGTTTTCCTGTTGCATAACGTATGTTGCTAACATTATGTTATTTGAGGGCCGCTTTTATGGCTTTGATTATTGGTGCTGCTAATAGTTCGTAACCTGCTTCGGTATAATGAACATTGCCGGGCTTTGAATTGGCTGGGTGGATGGTTAGTGATGGAGTATAAAGATCAAGCACCTGAATGCCGTTCTTTTTCATTACTTCTAGTGCCGCTGCGTTGTATAATGGCACGTCTTGCACTAAACGTCCCTTGGCATTAGGGGGTACTTCTGTAGTGGTGGCAAAAATGAGGGTGGCCGTGGTTTCTTTGAGCTTGTTTACAATGGTGGTGAGGTTCTTTTTGTACTCTTCAATGGTTATCTCCACTTTTCCATTTACTTCATCGTATTTGTGGGCAGAATCAATCCTTGCTAAGTCATGCAGACCAAAATTGAAAAGGATTACATCCCATTGCTTGGTGCCCAACCATTGTTCTATGCGGTCAACCCCTCTTTTTGTGTTACCGCCATTTCCACTGTTGTGTTCTACTACCACATCGGGGGCTAATGCTTTTTGAACCACTGGGAAATAACCTATGGAGATAGAATCGCCCACGATTAATACATTCTTAGGGCTTACAAAGGCTGCGCAAATAACTATCACAAGGCAAAGCAGGGCAATAACTGAAAATTGCTTTTTCATTTAATTACAATCGTTTTATGTTAATATTAAACCAACAGACCCTGCCTACTAATAGAAGTTACATTGGATGGGGGTATTTCTTTTTTACTGAGCCAAACCCCGCTTTGCTTACCTAACGGATATAGTCTTGCACCTATAAAATCTGTATAAACGCAAGCTCCTATGGATAGGGAACTAGAACGCCTGAATGGCGTGCGTTTTATGATATTTTGCCCTTACTTATTTGGATGATAAAACTTGTTTGCCTTGGGTGACATTTTACCTTACCACAACTGTTTAACACTTGAAGAAAGGAAAAGAATAAAACTTTTATACAACATAGCAAGGACTATTCTGGTTGTTTTATTCATTATAATATTCCCCTCTTGACCTGCATACCCCCTTGCCATTTATCTTGAATCACTAAAAAGTAAAAAGCCCTTGTAGTCAGATTAGCCATAAAAAAAGCTCGAACAGACTTACGTAGTAGTCCATTCGAGCTTAATAATCATAACCTATTCAGGAATTAACTAATTACTCCACCATCTGTAAAAGCACTCCAAGAGCCTGTTGAGCCATCTATTCTGCGCCAGCGAGCAAAGTAGTGGGCGGTTTTGCCGCGGTACGTCTCTGGAAAGCGAACATTATCACCACTAGAAGAAATAAGCTCATATCCTGTAAAATCATCTGCACTAATAGGCCCAGCCGTGCCAGTATCTATCACTTTATAACGCAATTCGCAAAAAGCAACACCCTTTGGTTTCGCCTTGCTTTTAGTAGCAATGGAATCGCGAAAAACAATGCTATGTGCCAACGAACCATTGATACGAACTTCAATAACTGGAAATCCTTTTAATTCGCCCTTGGTGGAAGTAGGTGTTTTTTTGGTTTTTATCCCAATCATTCCCTTTTTATCTTCGGCAATGGTGCTTTTGTTGAGTAAATATTGTTCAATAATGTTTTTAATCTCGGTCTCATATTCCTTTCTTATAGTATCCCGAGTAATTTTATTGGCCTTGCTAGCGGTGTATTCGTCCGCTTGCAATTTGAAGGCTGGTGCCCATTTGTTGCGCAATGCGGTTAATTTGGCCACAACGGCTGCGGGGATACCCCAATCAGAGGCATTTTTGGTAACTAAATCATAAAGCGATTCTTGGTAAACGTCAAATTGTGATACACTTGCTGGGATACTATAAAATTCCATAATAATTGCTTTTTAATGTTCTTAAATGAATTTCAGAAGCGAAAGTAAAAAAAGAATTTGAATTGCGCAATCGTCGTCACCGTTAAAATATCTAATTGAAAAGTTAAAACTTAAAAATATCACTTTTTTATCCTTTTCTAGAGCAAAAACTATCCAAAAAGGTGTAAAAAGTTCAATTTCTGTCTATCAGACCTCGATTGATGTCTATCGCACCTCGATTGATGTCTATCGCACTTCGATTGATGTCTATCAGACCTCGATTGATGTCTATCAGACCTTGATTGATGTCTATCGAACCTCGATTGATGTCTATCAGACCTTGATTGATGTCTATCAGACCTCGATTGATGTCTATCAGACCTTGATTGATGTTTATTGAACCTCGATTGATGTTTATCGGCGTTTTAGGGCTATTGCTGTCGCAAACCTGCTGCTGGGGCTTATTTGGAAATAGAAAGGTGTTATTCGAATTAGGTTTGGTGTTGCCTTTTAAAAATAGGATTTGAATATTTGGGAGAGATGCACAAGGCAAAGATTTCGCCCAGGGCTTTTTTCTTTTATTACCCCAATAATCTCACAAAGCAATAAATCGCTTTTCTTTACCAAATTAAAGAACTTGTAATCAAGTTGAGAAAAAATATCACGAATTTTAAATTGGTACTTAATGTATATAGATAGAGTAAAGCTTTTAAATATTGGATTAATTGAAGCCCTTACAATCGACTTTCATCCCCATTATGCGGGATGGAATGTATTGATTGGAGACAATGGTTCTGGTAAATCTACTTTCATAAAAGCAGTTTCATTGGCCTTGATTGGTCCTATTGAAGCTCATGCTATCCGTGCTGATTGGAATGAATGGTTAAGAAAGGGGGAAGCGTTTGGGAGTACATGTGTTTTTATTACTACTGATAAAGAAATCGATGAAAATACAGGTAAAAGCAAAACAAATATAGAAGAGTTAGATCTTATTTGCAATGCGATTCTTTTTATTGATACTGACAAAAAAGTAATACTACGTGATAATTATAATTTTGAAATTGGGGATGCAAATTTGAAATCTATAAAACACCCAGATAAAGAAAATAATTACAACTGGGGTACTGGCAAAGGATGGTTCTCGGCAGGCTTTGGTTCCTTTAGAAGATTTACTGGAGGAAATCCAGAATTAGACAAAGTGTATCTTTCGTCACCTAAAGTTGGCGCGCACTTAAGCGTTTTTGATGAAGGTGCTGCATTAACCGAAGTGCTAGCTTGGATAAAAAGCCTTGATTATAAACGGCTAAAGGAAAAGGAATATGGCCTAGAGGAATCTGAATCGGGTATTATTTTAGATAACATAAAACATTTTGTAAATAAAAGTGGATTGCTGCCAAATGGGGTAAGGTTTGAAAAAGTGGATGAACTGCCCATTTTTAAAGATGCATCTGGTAATAATTTTCCTGTTACGCAATTAAGTGATGGTTTTCGTTCTATTCTTAGTTTGACTTTTGAATTGATTCGTCAGCTGATTATTACTTTTGGTCATGAACCGGTGTTTAAAGATTTAGCAGCTACCAATCAAATAAAACTGCCTGGGGTTGTTTTGATAGATGAGGTAGATGCCCACTTGCATCCAAGCTGGCAAACCAAAATAGGTGGTTGGTTTACACAACATTTTCCCGATTTACAATTTATCGTAACAACACATAGCCCTTTGATATGCCGTGCTTGTGATAAGGGGAGTATCTGGCGATTGGAAGCTGCAAACGGGGCGGTAGTTATCAATGAAATTACGGGAACTGAAAAAGAAAAGCTCATTTATGGCAACATACTAGATGCTTACGGTACGGAGTTATTTGGCAAAGAGGCAGTGCGGTCTGCTAAATCTGCTGAAAAACTGGAACGTTTGGGAAGACTAAACGTGTTATCGGCACTTGGCAAAATCACTAACGAGGAAGAAAACGAAAGGCATGAGTTACTACAAATACTAAGTACCGATGATTCGATTGCTAACTAAAACCTTAGATGCCAATACGCAGAAAACCTTAGCTGATTTGCAAGCTCAAATAAATGCTGAAACCACCTTTGAACAGCAGGCTGCAAAAGCAAAAGCCCTTTGGAATGCAAAAAGTTCAGGACTAACAAAAGCGGCATTTGAAACGATCAAAAGCGAATTATTTGACTTGTGCGTTTTTACGGGTGTTTGTAATTATTGTGAGCAAAATGAGGCAGGGGATATAGAACATATTTATCCAAAATCATTCTTTCCTGAACATGCTTTTGTATGGGATAATTATCTCTTGGCTTGCAAGACCTGTAATTCAGGATTTAAACTAGACAAATGCTATGTTATCAACGCTACAGACAATAGCGTAACAAAAACGGAACGTGGGAATAAACCTCCGCATAATGAAATTGCATTCATCAATCCAAGGACAGAAAATCCGAATGATTTTATGGTGTTGAACCCCTACACCCATCGATTCGAAATAATTATTTCCACCGAAGAAGACAAAAAAAGTTTCAATAAAGCCAATTATACACTTCGTATTTTAGAATTGAATGAAAGGGATGTGTTAGTAGCAGCAAGAAAAAGTGCTGCAAATCATTACTATGATTGCTTGGAAAGAATTGTGAGAATATCAAACTCAAAGACAATAGAAGAACTTCAAGAAGTACTACGACCAAACGAAGGACGTTTCGATTTTACACGACCACTAGAGCATATAAAAAATGAAATTAAAGAAAGCTATAGAGCTTATATCCAAAATTATCAACACCCTTCAGTTTGGTATGCTATAAAAACGGTCTTATACAAGACAGAAGACCGTAATTGGAAAAAATTGTTTGATCAAATTCCAGAGGCATTGAATTGGTAGTTATTGCTGCTGTCCGGCAAGTTCAGCAATGCATCTTTATTTTAAACAAAAAAGGGGGAATATTGCAACGATAGGGTTAATACCATAGTGGAAAAGAAATTGGAAGCCTTCGTTAACGCCAAACATTTAATCAATAGAAATTATAAACAAACAGTATGAGTTTTTTTAGAAAACTATTCTTTTCAACTAAGAAAGAAGAAGAAACGGAAAAGGAAGGTTTAAACATTGATGGAATCCACACAACCGAATATTTTGAAAAAAGATATAGAGAGGATAATATTGATGCTGAAATGCTTGATGGTTGCTTAAAAATGGTTGAAGGTTATTTTATTGCCAATAAGATTACAAGAAAAATGGAAGACCCAATCAATCACCCAAATAATCTTGACCAGACAGACCAAGCAGGTTTTGGATTTGTATTGTATTGTAAAGCTTATCAACTTGGCGAGGCACAGGCAACTTTGTTTTTAGCTATTTCATTTAGCGACTTTCTGATTAAAAAGTATGGTTTTAAACTATATAAAGATGAAAAACCAGAATATCCATTAAGAGGTATGACCTTAAAATATAACAAAAATGGAGTTGTATTATCCCTATATCCGTACGAATATGCTTCCAAAGTTTTAAATGGAAATGAAACCTTTTCGCAAATGGAAGAGAAATTAAATAACCAACTCGAGAAAATGCCCAATGTGGAAGACTTTATCAATTAATTGATAACGCCTTTTAAAAAACAAACAATTATCTAATTCAGTAAATGGTTGTAATAGGCATTTATAAAACTCATGGATGAGGGTGGTTATTGTGCTGTTTTGCCAATCGCTCAAATAAGAACCATATTCTCCTTCAAGTGAAGAGTATTATCAGCAGAGCAAGAGATTGGAAGCCAATGTTTCCTAGTTGTATAACTTGTGCGGAATTGCCACCCCGGCGTTCCGCCACCCCTCAAGAGGGGAATTACCCACAGCGTATCTAGAAACCGACTTTTTCGTAAAGCAATAATTTGGGCTAATGCCATGCACATTGTATGTGCATGGCATTAGCCCATTTATTTAGCCGATGAAACTGGTATCTTGGTTTGGTGTGCCTTTAAGCTGTTTTAATTTTTTTGAAGCATAGCCTATCCCACTGGCAAGTAATACAATGCTCATTCCACCATCGAAAGGAACTTCTGGTACTGGTGGTGGGGGGGGCGGTATGGGGGGAGCTAAAGTGGATGGCCCAGAACCACTAAACTGTGCCATTAATGGCTGTGCCACTATCATACTGGCAATTACTACTGTTGCAATGATTCCTTTTGTTGTCATTTTATATCTGTTTTAAAATTTTTATTTCTTGCCCAGTATTTCTATTTCTTAAGCAAGTCTTCAAATAAACTATTTTTTTCACCATTTTGGCATGGCTAATTCCTACGCTCCCTTTGCAAATACATGTCAATAAATATGTACCCTGGTACTATAATGCTAATAATCAATAAAGGCTGTGGGTGCTATCCAATCATCTATGACCAATAATGGCCTTGAAATTATTGGATAGCACCTTTGTTCACCTAATTTATTGCACCACAATTGAGGTGGTGGAGCGAAGGCTGCCTTGTTGAGTAACTCGTACCTGATAAGTACCTGTAGCTACCTGTGGTAATGATAACACCTGAGTGGTTGCACCAACGGTGTAACGAACAGCCTTACGCCATACTATTTTGCCTAAAACATCTACCATATCTATCATGGCCTCGCCAGAAGCTTGGTCATTAATGTGCAATTGTAACTGCTGACTAGCAACTACTGTTGGGTAAATCTTAAAGCTAGGCACATTGTCGCGGCCAGTTAATTGTATGATGGGGCTGTAATAGGCTTTCCTATCCAAATCCAAGGCTTTAATGCGGTACTGATCTAGCCCATTATTTGGTTGCAAATCAACTGCATCATAGTCAGTGGCTTGGGTGGCTAATACAGTAGTGATGGGAAAAAATTGACCAGACTCCTGCCTTTTCTCTAGTACAAATTGGCTAAGACGAGCAGCGTCGGCAACTTTCCAATGTATGATGGCCTTGCCAGTTTCCCGCTTGCCGTTAACCGCTACAAAACGAACAGGTAATGTGCCCGTTTTATTAAACCATAACTCAAAACGTCGTTTTCCACTGCTAGCCGTATCGGAGGTTACGGTAAAATCATACACTGGATTCACCAAGAGATTATGGACATTGCCTAAGAAATTGTCTTTGAGCAATAAGGAAGTAGCGGCATCAAATCCACTCCAATCTTTTAATTTCAATTGGAAATTACCTAAAGTGCTGCTGCGAACTGCTAGATGGATGGTGTCTATCTGTAGCGTGTCGCTATGTGTTGCAATGGCCAAAGCAGTAGCCCCCTTGAGGCTTGCAAGGGATTGGTTGCCTCCACTAAAAGAAATGGCATCCCATGCTTGCTGATAATCTGCCCCACCGTATTGGTTGAATCGCACTGCCGTTTCATCGAGTAACGAATCATTGGTTGCGTACATGCCAAGGCGTAACAAGTGTGCATTGGCGGTGCCGAAATAATTAAAGTTGGGGATAGCAGAGTCCACTTTATGTGTTTCGCGGAAAGTAACCGTAGTACCTGTTTTGTTGGCCTCCACAAAAAACGCTTGTGCAATGGCAATGTAATCGCCATTGGTATCGGTGTAACCACTTACCGCATTGGTAATGATGCCATTAGAATAGGTGGTGTAATTGCCATTACCCAATGGGCTATACGTCCACATTTTATTATTGATGGCGGAATTGTCCGCTTTAAAAGCCGAAAAGCTAATTTGACTGGGGTAAGAGTTTGCCAATAAAGTGTATAAATGTTGGGCTGTATCGTTAAGGGTTACTGCAAAGTTGCCTTGTGTTAATGCACCCGTAGCACTCAACACCACACTGGTAGGCGCAGCAGGAGAGTTGCTATTTAATTGGTCGTTACATGTGCCTTGGTTTCTGTCACCTCTAATATTGATGCGATAGCCTTTACCCGGAGCGAGGTTGGTAGCATTGGTGCTTGGAATGGATACCCATCGTGTACCATTTACAGGAGCTACATTATAGGTAAACATACTTGGTGTATTAGTCAGGGTTTTGTCGAATCCATTACTGTTATATTGTGTACCACCAGTACCACAGGTAGTACCGCCCGAACCAGCACCAGTAATATATACTTGCTGCTGCCAAGCATTGCTTATCAATTGGCTAACAGGGCTTCCAATGAAACTATATTTTCTAGCCGCTTTTGCAGGAATGAATGCTTGTGTGGTAATATTACCTGTAACATAACCACCATTAACATTGCCCTGAGCAAAGCGAGCAGTACCCGTTGCACTTGACAATAGGGTAAGATTACCCCCAGTAGCTAAAACACCAGCCGTAGGAAACACTGCATTTTTTATTTGAAGCGCATTACCTAGGGTAACTGTTCCACTGCTATTAATAGTCAAATTACTCAACACATTGGTAGTACCATTGGTGGACTGATCCAACAAAAGGGTTCCTGTACCCTTCACCACCAAACTAGACGTAGGCGAACCAGTTATGGTACCAGCACCAATTAGGTTTCCATTAACGGTGAGCGCAAAGCCGTTCAATTGAATACCTGCATTGTTTGTGATGTTATTTACTGACAAGTTGGCTGTTAACCTAGGGGCATTGGTAGCAATAATAATATTGGTAGCCGCAGTAGGCACACCTCCGCACCAGTTCCCAGCAGCATTGGCATCTCCCCCATTTGCACCCACATAAGTACCAATTGTGCAATTGTTTGAAATAGCATTCACATTACCCAATACAGACAAATAAGTAGTTCCAGCAGCAAATGCTAAAGAAGATTTATTGAGTGTATAAGCACCTGACCCAAGAGAAGTAGGTATTCCAAGTGTACTTACAGAATAAGCATTGGAATAATAGCCCAATTCACAACTATTGCCCACTAAGAAAGAAGCAGCTTGGTCAGCCGTATTGAATTGATACAATAAAGTACTAGAAGTTGTAGCAGAAGCCGAAGCAACAGACCATTGTAAATTGACAATTTTGGAGTAATCAGAAACTGCATTGGTGATGGTAGGGCTTACACCCACGCTTATATCTGAGGCTGTGTTGTTCGTTACCGTAATTGGGGTATAACTAGTAGCGGTGCCTATTGGGAAAATGGTTGCACTGGTTACTGCTTTTCTTACCAATCTACCAGAGCCGCTTGCAACAATATAATTTGTAGCAGACACACTATTAATGACTCCAGTACTATTGAGGGTAAGGTTGCTTGACCCCAAGGATAGCTTTCCGCTAGTAAGGGTGAGTGCATTGGTTGTTCCAGATAAAGTAAGGTTACTCACGGCAAGATTAACCACTCCCCCACCCGATTTGGTATTGTTGATGGTGAGGTTATTGAAGGTTTCGGCAGTGCTAGCTGTGATGGTTTGGTCAACCGTACCGTTAAAAACAAGGGTACCAGTTGCAGCATCCAACTTGCCCGTACCACTAAACACAGCAGTACGGGTATAATTACCGGCAATGTTGATGGTGCCGCTGGCAAGCGTAACATTGGTATTATTGTTTCTTGTGCCACCAATACCCAAATGGTAGTAACTATTGGCAGGTATGGTTTGCGCAGCAGCACCATTGAAATTGACGGTATTGTCTGTAGCTGTTGCATTTATAGTGGTTATCGTATAAGTACCATTTAAGTTGAGCACATCAGACACCCCTTGTGTTAGTGTACCCGTACCAGAAAGTGCAGTAGAAACGGTGAGTGTACCATTATTGGTAAGCACAGTAGGACTGGTAACAGTTAGATTAGCACAAGTGATTGTACCCGCTAATGCTTGGTTATTGGTATTAAAGGTTTGCGTACCAGTGCCAGCATTGAATGTGCCATTGTTGGTAATGCCCCCTTGGAAAGTAACTGCTGAATTTCCAGTATTATTCCAAATTCCGCCACTGTTGATAGTAACCAATCCGGTGAAAGTTTTTGTGCCAGTAACGGATGATAAATTAAGCGTTCCGCCGATAGTGGATGTGCTATTAGGCGAAAAACTAAATGCACCTACATCGAAACTTCCACTATTAAGATTGAATGCACCTTTCACGGTTAAGGCTGCGGCTAAAGCCACATTGGCGTTACTAATAGTAAGGGTATTTACATTGGAGTTGCCTCCGCCGAAGTCGATATTTAAGTTTAAAGTTCCTGTACCGTTTCCATTAATTGTTACGCTTGCTGGATTGCTTCCACCCCCTCTTATATAGGCCGTACCCGTACAAGTTTGCCCAACAGTACCCAAGGTTACATTCCTAGTGGACACCGCTGAATTGTTGGCATTGATATAAGTGCCACCAGATACTGAACTTGTAGGTAAATTGGTTTGAATAATAGGGGCTCCACCATTAATAGCTGTGATAGCCAAATCACTACCGATATTAATAGAGTTGGTTGAAGAACTATTTGTACCAATGGTTAGGTAATCTAGCGACAAAGGATTACCAGTTGCAGGCCCTGTAAGTGATTGAGCTCCAGATGCAGCTACGAAAAAGACCATTCTGCCATTGCAAACCAATCCACCTGGCACATTTCCATAAGCGTTGGTGGCAGTTTGTGTGGCGGAAATACCACTTGCACCTGCTACTCTTAAATCTCCCCCACTTACGGTACTCAAAATCAATCCATTTCCCGTAGTAGCTGCACTGATAGTGAGCGCGCCATTAAGCTGTCGATAAGTATTTGATGTTCCGAAACTAACTACTGTATTGCCTACAGCAGCACCGATGGTTACGTTTTGTGGTACACCTGCACCGCTTGCTAAACCAGCAGCCCATTCAACACCTACTTGGGTAGTAGCACCCGTATTGTAAGCTAGCGTAGCACTTCCTCCGTAAGTAGGACTATTGCCTAAAATGGATGCTCCACTATTGAGGGTTAAATTTCCATTGATAGTTGGTGCAGTTGTAAATGTTAATGCACTCGCCGTAGTTACGTTATTAAAAGTGATGGCATTAATACCCGAAATAGTAGCAACACCATTAAAAGTAACTGTATTGCTAGAGCTAAAAGCGCCGTTATTGGTGATGGTAATGCCCGCGTTAAAGGTCATACCAATACCTCCTGCACTTACTGAAGCGCTACTGTTAATCGTCATGTTGCCAATATTAACTACACTGCTTGCAAGCGTAAGCGTATTACTGATTGTAACTGCATTGTTTACGGGAGGCACAGCACCACCTAACCAGGTGCTTCCTGTATTCCAAGAACCATCGTTTCTGGTGGCATAACCAGGAATTAAAGTAGCTATTGCACTAGTAGTGGTGCCTCCACCATTACTCACGGTGATGATATTGGTTGCAGCAGAACCACTAACCAAAACCCGAAGGGTAGTTGGTACACCAGCATTAGATACTACAGTGGCAGGTTGACCGCCTACTGTTACCACGCTTCCGCTTTCAAAGCCTGTACCTGTTATATTTATAGTATCCCTTGCAAAGAAATTATTCGCAGCAATTAATGGTACACAAGAACTAACTGCTGTAATGGTAGGTGCTGTAAGGGTGGCTACGGCAGCAACTAGGAAGGCATTGGTATTGGCAGTTAGTGATAATCCAGTAGTGTTAATACTTGTGTTAGTGAATGCACCACCTTTAAAACTATAAGTGGCAGCAGGTGTGCTACTACTACTACCCTGAGCAATCACTCTGTTGCTACCAAGTGTTATAGGTGTAATAGTAATACCAATAGTATTTGCCACACTTGAACTAACTCGCCAATATTCATTAGTGCTGATGCTAGTTACGGTAGTACCATCAGGTGTACCACCTGTACTTCCATTGAAAGCGGCGATGGTAACATTACCTGCCGCAGATGCTGCTGTGAGGGTATCGGGCAAGAAATAATCAGTTGAGGCGTTGTAAATACCTATTGGGTAAGGATATACGTTACTACCTACTACAACAGTTCTAGTCAGTGGCCCATCTATATAAGCTGTACTACTTCCTCCACTAATGGTAGCTGAACTTGCAAGTATAAGCCCAGCTGAGATGGAGGTTGTAATTCTTCCCCTTGTGAGAGATAGCAAGCCATTTACTGAAACAGTTCCATTAAAGGTTAAAGCTGTAGCAGTATTGGTTTTATTCAATTGCAGATTCGCAAAACTGGTGGCAGAGGCAATGCTTTGGGCATTACTACCAGTAAATAAAACTGTAGAACCTGTGGTAGTTAACGTTCCTGCGGTATTGGGCGTATAATTTCCAGTGATGGTAATTATTCCTCCATTGGGTAAAATTCTACCCGCAGTAGTACCTCCAGAAATATCAAGATTATTATACGTAGTAGCCAGTATATTTTGAGTGCCAGTTGTACTATTATAGCGAACTGTTCCACCGTAACTAATTCCACTAGGTATTGGATTGGTGCTGGTGTTTTGTGTGCGAATTGTACCATTGTTCGTGATGTTTGTTCCTAACAACTGACCTGTGCCCATATCAAGCGTTGCACCTGAATTAATTACTAATGCCCCATTAATACTAATGTCAGTGGTTGCGGTAATATTTGCAGCCGTATTGGTAATATTGATGTTGTTATAAGGAATCGCTGCATTTCCATCAATTGTTTGTGCTGCAGTTCCGCTCATGTTAATGGTATTACCAGAAAAGGACAAACTTCCACTAGTAAACGACAAACCAGCAAGGGATAAATTACCTGTAAGGGTTATAGTACTAGGAATAGATATATTACCTGTTCTAGCATTTGTAAGCGTTAATCCATTATATCCAAAAGAAGGAACGTTTTGCGCACCTGTTCCATTGAAAACAATCGTACCTATTCCTCCTGCGTCCGTGATAGAAGCTGGCGTAAATACATTACTTACATACACTGGAGCATTTACAAATTGAGTAGCAAAACCACCTGTCAAGTCTAGGTTATAAAACTGCATAGCTGGCACCGTTTGTTGGTTGCCTTTGAAAATAACGGTTGTTAGCAGTGGAGTAACAGTACCCGTGGTAGCAACCAAAGAACCGGTTAAGTTGATGGTAGCTGAGGGATAATTACTGCCGCCTAAAATTCTTGCCCCATTGTTACCTCCTGAAAGGTCGAGACTTACATAGGTTCCAGGTGCAACTGTTTGTGTGCTGCTACTATAGTATACTACATTGCCTGCCCAAGTAGCATTAGGCGGTAATGCACCGGTTGAAGTAGTATTCGCCGTTTTTAAAGTACCATTTCCACTCACTATTTTCAAAGTTCCGCCCAATAAGTTCGTTCCTAAATCAAGTGTTGCTTTGGTGGCCAATTTCAGTGTATCTACAACCGAAATATTGCCAGTGGCGGTGATGGTTCCAAATGAAGTAGTGTTAATGTTTAGGTTTTGATAAGTACCAACCGGAACATATTGCGGTCCACTAAATGAATTGAATTGAACCTGCCCAGCCCAAGTTACATTACTAGCCAAACAAGGGTTTGAGGTACTTTGGGTAAGCAAAATTCCCTTTCCAGTAGCATTAGTGAAGCTACCCAACAGCGTGTAAGCCCCCATGTTTAGGGTATTATTGTTGGCTATATTCAATATCCCATTGACTACTAAGTTGGCGGCTGCGGTAAAGGTGCTACCCGTAGTGGTAGCATTCACAGAAAGCCCTTTATAAGTGCCTCCCACCAAGGTTTGCAGACCCGTGGTTTTGTTGTACTCAATATTTACATTCCAAGTTTGACCAGCGGGTATGGGGTTGGTAGAATTGCTGGTTGTTTTCAGCGTACCTGTTCCATTGATAGTGCCCAATAAAGTCAAATCGCCAGATAGTTGTAAGACAGAATCAATGGTTAATGTAGCCCCAGATTGTATTGATATTTTATTGGCATACGCAATGGCTGTACTTACTAAAGGCATATTGGTAATGCCAACAGAAGGAATTACCACATTATCTGTAGCAGTGGGTATTTTTCCTGTTGCCCAATTACCTGTATTGTGCCATGCCCTGCTTACTGCACCTGTCCAATTGATTCCGGTATCGGAGGAATTGAGCAAAATATTGGTTCGTCCAGCGCTGTCTAAGCTAAATGAAATGGTATTTGTTACCCCCGCATTGGTTACATATACTTTGGATTTATCGGCACTCCAAGTGGTTACTGGAAGTGCATCGCCTTTTTGAAAAGGAAACAACAGCACTTTAAATTGCGGGTCAACAGCATTTGCTTCCATTTTAAACCTCCGCAAACCTGTGGCGGAGTAGGTAGATGAGTCGATGGTACCAGCAATGGTGCTGCTTATTGCTCCGTTGGCATTGAGTAGTCGAATCAACAATCTTCGGTTGCCTGTAGCCGTAGGTTCTTTTAACACCACATCAAATTGATAATTATTGTTGGACAGATTTGCATAAGTGGTGTCAACACTTAAGTCTGGTGCAATAGGGGTAATCCATTTATAGTTGCTAGAAGCATTGTCCTTTTGCACGTCATCCGCTACAATTACATATGGATTGGTTGCCTGAATAAGCGAAACGGTTCTAAACACCTTTTTCATCAATCCATTGAAATATGGCCGCTCCACGGTGCGTACATAATAATATGGTGGGGTAAAATTGTCTGTAAAGGAAAGCCTGTTATACATTACCGTGTTATCAAAGGAATAGTAAGGGCTGTATCTATACTTATTCCACGAATCGGTGACTTTCGTAACTGAAGGCGGACTCAACAAAGGATTGTCATACAGATACCCACCAAATGGACCACTGTTCCATTGGTAACTATAGGCTTTGGTAGCATCACCAGCAATGGTCATGATACTATCGGTTTTTTGGAAATGCACCATTTTGCCTGGCACTATTCCAGATGTCCAAGAGGTACCTGTATCGGGAGAAACACCCAAATCGTTAACCAAAACAGCATTGGACACTTGAGTAGTAGATACTACATCAAAAACGGTTTGGTTACTGGCTATGGTTGTAACCCTAGGAAACCAAATTCTACCTAATGCACTGTATAATATTTCATTCTTATTGGCGTAGGTATGCCCTCCTCCGTCTTGCCTACAAGCAAAAAATACCATAGAAGAAGTTGAGTCGAAACCACTTCGCATAACTGCCTGCCCACCCAATGAATCAAAATAGAACTTGTTGTTACCTAATGCCGCTTTGGCATAGCTTGTTACAGGTGCACTGAAATAGTTTGAGGCAAATATCAAACCTGGAATATGGGTATTGAAACCAGCCCCATAATTATCAGCACAAGTCGTATTATTGTATGCGTAGTAATTATTAGTAATTCCTGGTTGGTTTGCATATTGACGCTGCATTACATTTTTCCAAATAAAATCTACTGAGCTATCTGCTGGAAAAGCCCATTTCAAGCCACCTATATCCATGAAAGTATGTTTCCATCCTCCGGTAGATGGGCTGCCAGTTCCTGTCCCGCCTAGTATGTCTGTCCCTATAAGTGAATAACCAAAGGGTTGCACCACTGCTGGTAAATACTTTTGAGCATATGCCCTGATATTGGGATGCCCCAATACACTATATCCTCTTTTGGCCATCGCTATTAGCAAAAATTCATTCAATCGATTTTTACCAATGCCTTCATACATATTACCAGTTGGGTAAACACCATACGTCAAGAAATTCCAAACGGTTTTTACCCATCCTCTTAATAATCCTGAATCTTTAGCAGAATACCCAGGCTCGCCTTCAACGGCAATATTGCAAGTTATTTCACCGCCAAAAGTTGCCCAGTTGGTAGTGGTGGTGTAAGAAGGTGCCCAACATCCATGCTCTTTGCTGCTGTCAGGCAAAGTTTTTAAGATGGCCATGCGAATGGTATCTTGTTGATTTTTGGTCATTTGATCGTATAAGAAATCATAAGCAATGGCATTGTGTAATCCTCCAAAATTGCTCATGTTTAAATTGGGTACGATGGTATTATCTGCAACCACTTTCTTGGCCCAAACCGTGAGTGCGGTAGCTAGTTTCTTAGCACGGGTAGCGTAGGAAGTATTGGTTACAGTATCTATTTGGTTACGATAAATCCAACATTCCATGGCTTCATGGGAAAAGTTGTAGGCCATCTTTGCATAATTACCTCCCCATAAGTTCGAATAATTATTAGTAACGCCAATGTCTCCTAATGCCAATGAATCATACAGTGCTTTGCTGTCTGTAGCCCCTACATTGCTGAAATAGATATTACCCAAGGTATCTCTACTATAGAAAGTATTTCTGTTATAGCCGGAATTACCCAATTGAAGCAAGGTTGTGTAGGCATGAATAAACCGAGAAGCGGCCACTCCTGCAGATGTATTTTTTAATCGATACCTAATTTCTGTGGAATCGGATGGGCTACAGAATATACGGGGATGCTGCCCTACAGCCGGCACATGCTTGATAAAACGCAACCCTGTTACATCTTGATTAGAAGGCAGAATATTAGCTGGCCCAATGCCATAAGGAGCAAAGGGTGTGGTGGGGTCTAGGTAGGTCATATTATAGGTATAACCTCCTTGTATAGAATCGGTCATTAGTACCGATTGGGTTGTGGACCATCCAGACAAACTTGCAGCACCGATTACGGTGTCCATAAATCGGTATCGATAGCTATAGGTATTTCCATCAGTTAGCAGCGAATCTGTAAACTGGGAAGCCCGTTGAAAACCGCTAGAGTGTCCACCACCAGCAACATTTTCAAAAGAGAATTTTAGCGGAAGACCCGACAATGGAGCGGCTGCCGCCATAAATATTTTGCCCGATTCACTGTATTGAGGCAGAATGAGCCATTGTGGCGTATTGTTATTGGGTATGCCAATGGCAGAATCAGATAATGCACTCTCTTTGCCTGGGGCATATACCGCACTTATTTTGTACAGATACGTGTTGCCATTCGTTAAATTATAATGACCATAGTAGTTGGTAGTACCATTGGTGCTATCAATTGCTGTTAATGTACCCCCATTAACGGATGCATAAATTTTATAGTAAGCTACAGGATAAGTGATGGCCGATGAATCTATTTGCACATAGTTGAAGGTGTTTCCAGAATATACCGATGGAATAGTGGGGGAAGGACTCACAGAAACACTGGCTGCTACAAAACTTGCCAAATTGGGCAATGCAGCCATACTACCATTTTTAGGCGCATAAACAAGGGTATAAAAACCATTTTTTACATCAATACCATCAAGTAAAAAAGCCAGTTGTTTGGTACCAGCCACTTGTTGATAAGATTTTACTGTGACTAGATAATTGCTATCGCTATTGTAATAACCATTGGTTGGATTGTATAAAAGGTAGTAGTTGTTGTTGACAGTATCTAGTGCATTGGCCTGACCATAACTAGTGAAATCAAATACTATTTTTAGCAAGCCCCCGTAGCCCGATACATCGGTTTTGTTCACATACCAACTCCTGTTCCAACGAGTAATGCCAGTTGCCATTGTTACATTGCCTGATAACCCATTGTCGGCTGCAAGGACATAACTACCTTCTTTTCTTAGAAATCCAGTTACCCCGTTGATGTTTTGCAACCCCAAGCCATTGTTGGAACCAGTTTCGTTGGTGGTATCGCCTGCACTTTCTATACCTATCCCTACTAGATTATTGGTAAAAGCTCCGTCTAAAGGTGCATATAGGTTACCATAACTATTTTGCAACGTATCCCGCATACCCCATTTGGTAGCTAGGTATAAATCGATGATTCTTCTTCCAGAATTTTTGGCATCATAACCCGCCAAAACTGTTTCGCTTACCCCCCAATGAATGGCTGAATAATTACCAAACCGATTGCCAATAGCCCCCCCAGTATTGTTATTCACATAACCACTAACGGTACTACTTAAGGTACCTGCACCGTTATAGTAAAAATTAACCTTACTGTTTGCCGCATTACAGGTCGTGGAGGCCATTGCCCATTTACCTCTTAGGTCTTCGTATTGGCTGTAATAGTATCCTGTATTGTTTCTGTTGGCAGCAATTTCGTATTTACCATCTACTACCACATACCGAACGCCAATGTAGGGCGAACCCGTGTTGCCCGAATTGGTGGAAAAAGTACCAGATCTAAAATCGGTCACATTCGTTGGTGCATCTGCATACACATACAAGACTTGTGCAACGTTAAATCCTTGGTTTGGCACTAGCAATGAATTGTAAGCAATGTCTAGCCCCTGAGTGCCGTTAAACTCCACAATATTTTTTCCGTTGAGGCTGGTTAATATTGGCTGTCTAGAAGTAGTCGCTTGTGCAGCAGATAAGTTGTTGCTTTTATCCTTCCATGACGTAATTAGACCAGAAGACTTGGTTAACGTGGCCGTGTCTGATGCATCGAACCATAGATTTATTTTGCTCTTGGACATTCCACCAGGATAATATTGGGCAACAACATTAGTGGCATAGAGGCAACACAACAATACGAGCAAGCGTGTAAACATCACTTTCATAAATGGCTATTAGCAATAAAAAGGACTACAAACAGAAGTTTAAAAACTAGCAATCAATTAACGAACGCACAAAGTAAGCAATTGAAAAGTGCAATTGTTAAACCCAATGTTGCAAATGGTGGTTTGAAGCTGCTTAATCCCCCTATACAATTGCGAATACAGTGTATTTGCAATTGTATTTGAGTCAATATAAACTCATTAATCTACTTGACTACAAAGACATAAGGACTACTCTTCTGTGCCGAAAAAAGTGTAGCAGTTGCACGATTTACATTGCCTGAAAACAACTAAAACATTATTGCAAGTCAATTTTATTGATACTTACTTACAGAATTGCAATTGCTTGATGCAATAAATAAAGGTGGTAATTTTTCTTCACGCAGTTACCTTATGAGTATGTAATACATTACCTGTTTGAGTATCTACAAATGAGATTTCATTAATCTTTTCAATAAGGTCGGATAGGTTATCTACCCCCAGCAATGCTGGATAAATAAACGTTTCAAGTTTGCCATAATAGACCTCAAAATCACTTTTTAAGTCGTAAGAAACAAAAATGTTGTTTGCTGGATGCGAATTAGGAAACCAACTCCGAAGCTTTTCCCTAATAGACGGTGCAATACTGAATGTGTAGCCATCCATTTGTTTGTTTACACTTATTTTAATCGCTTCCATTTCTTTATTTTTTATTGATTCGAATATATGAACCAGCGGCTACAAGTTTAACCGCAAGTAAAGGTCACTGGATTCTATAAAGGCATTGAAGCTAAAAGTTTCAGGCTTTGGATTCGGGCGGGTTTCAGCGTACAAAACATTTTAGAACCACAAAGCTTCAAGTTTGCAAATCTCCTATTTGTAGCAAAACCCTTTTTGGGAATAGTTAATTTATTTCCGTCATTTTGATATTCCCAGTTTTTGTGTCAATTGTATATGTTACTTTTCGCTCTCCATATTTTTGTGTCAAATGTTCGTCAGTTGGGAACTTATATATCACTGAAATTTTATTTTCATTTATCTCATAGATAAATCTTTCATCACAACAATAATTCTTTAAAGATTTAATTTTCTGTGCCACCCACAAACTGTCCTCTTCTATGAACTCACTGTCTATGTCAAATATTTTTGTTGTGTCCGATTGAATATTTTTAATTATCAATCTGTCTGAACCCCTCCAAGAGCTTGTTTTTAAAATTAACCAATTGTCATACTTTTTTATTTGCTCATCTTCATCCCATTCTTGTCCGTAAAAGAAACCACTTGTAAAGTCTAAAGTGTCGCCATCAATGTCGATGTATTTGTAATCAACATTGTATTGCCAAGAATGGAGGTCGGCATTATAAACTGAGTTACAAATTAGTTTCCCGCCAATGTCTTGTTTTATCTCTACTGTTTTGTATTCAGGTCCAAAACCCGCCCCGTCTTTGAAAAAAACAACAGAATAAATTATCATAAGTATTGTTGTCAGTCCAAAAATTATAAGACCAACTTTTCTTTGAGTTTCTCCTTTCCTTTTGAGGTACTTAAACAATATGTATGTCAATACCGAAGGTATAGATAGTAGTAATAAGCAAAAAATTACAGAAATTATGATAATTAGTATTTCCATTGTTCTGTGGTCGTCTTTATAATTACTTCCAACTCAAAAATTTACGCAAACTAATTGCGCAAAACAACCCAAATGTATTCGCACTAACTTACATCTACGTCCTATTTAATCCCATAAGGTTTTTGGAAACCTTATAGGATTTTGAAATACTCCACAAAACCTGCTACTTACCCACCCTTCATAGCCACTTTCAACAGCAAATCTCTTTGTACAGTCATGTTTTCCAACTCCTTCTTTAGGTTGGCTATTTCTTCTTGCAATTGCTTTTCTTTTCAGGTCAGCCGTATTGGCTCGGGCAATAAACTTAAAAAGGGTTCAAACAAATTATATTGCAACTCAATACTCATGATAACCAATATGGATACCAATGGGTCATACTTTTTAAACATGCGCTGAAAAAAGCCCTTTCCTTTCCCTAGTTTTTTTTCTAATTGATGTGTATTGGTTTTATTGTCCTCAATTCTGTAATTAATGAACAATGGAAAATTTATTTGCTCAATTTTTTCTTCTATTGTCTTATACGAAAGTATGTTTAACATAATCAGTTTCTTTATTCGTTAATCTATTTTTTCTGTTACTAAACGTCTTTTTTTCAACCCACAATACATTTCTGCTTAAAAATCAAGGCAAGTTACTCATTTTAACTGTATAGTTCCTCATTTATTGAATAATTCTCCACATAAACTGAGCATTCTTACAAATAAATAATGGACAGTTACTCTTGAATAGAGTAACCGTACAATTGGATAATGAATCCTTACTCAAAAACTAAGCGTATGTACTCATTTTTTGAGTAATCCTCTAAAAAACCAAAAACACCCTCGTTCCAAAGGGCTGTCTATAAACTGTTGATTGGGGAATTATCTGTGTTCTGCTTTCATTATAAAATCATAGTGAGATGCTTGCTTTTGCTAGTTTTTAGACTTTGCCATCTTACTTTGAAACTTTCTGCCTGCAAATGGTGGTGAACTTTTTAAATCAATGGTAGTGATTGTACTAGCTTTAATGATACATTTGATTGCATCCTCAATTTATAATAATTTCAATCGAACCTCCACAAAATTGTTGAGAAATGGAAATAGCATTAATTAGAAAGCATTTGCATCAGTATATTGACAAAGCTGTAGATGAACAAATTCAGGAAATATACACATTATTGGAAGCTAAGGTGGAAGCCCTTCAAGAAACCATTAGCATTGAACAGTACAACAAAGAAATTGAGGCATCCGAAGCTGAATATGACAATGGAAATTTTATTACACATAGCGAATTGAGGAAAGAAGCAGAGCAATGGTAGAAAGGCCTGAATACGAAATTCTATGGAATGCTCCATCGAAAAGACAACTAAGGAACATTTATAATTATATACAAGAGCAGTCCACTCAAAATGCTAACAGCTTTCTTGACAAAATACTAGACACCATTGATGGTTTGCGTATTAATCCAGAGCGATACGGTTTAGATAAATATAAGAGGAACAATGATGGTAGTTACCGCTATATTGAAATATACAGATATCGGGTAGCGTACAGAATTTACAAAAATGAAATCCGAATTTTAAGGATAAGAAGCACCGACCAAGAACCGTTAGAATATTAAAACGTTGTCTTGCGAATAAATCAAAAAACGTTCAACCTTTTATTGTTAAACAAGCTTCATCAAAGCAATTAACCACGGCTAATTCCTATCTTTTTATCGATGCTTCAACCCCATTACCCTTAATACTTCGGTTAGTTTAATGGCACTTATGGGTATTTGGTTGCCGCTGATGGTAACAAAATGATTGGTGAAACTATTTACTGCTTCCGTATTAATAACAAATTTCTTATGGCATTTCACAAAATAATTCTTGGGAAGTTGGGCATACACCTTTTTAAGGGAACTCCTAATGAAGTAATTCTTCTCCGCTGTTTTTACCTCTAAGTAATTGATGTTGCTCTCTAGCCACCAAATATCTAACAAAGGAATTTTAATATACTGGGCATTCTCCTTAATTAATAAGTGACCATTGATGATTAAATCGCCGTCTTCGTGATAGGCTTTTTGCAGTTCGGGGTGCAGTGCCTTCAATTGCTTGTGGCTATAATTGAAAATAGCAAACTCTATGGCCGCTAAAAGTTGTTTTCTGCTGTATGGTTTTAGTAAATAAGTAGCGTGACTGTTTTCCTTGGCTTGTTTAAGTGCGCTTTCCGACTCAAATGAGGTAATAAAAATGAAGGGAATGTTTACGTTGTTGTTGATTTGGTTAGCTAAATCGATCCCAGATTTGGTTTGATTGAGGTTCATGTTACAGAGTACCAAATCTATTTCCTGAGCTCTTAATATATTCATCGCCTCCACATCGGTACGTGTTATGAGGATACTGCTATAGCCCACACCTGACAAGATTTCTTTTAAATCCTGTGCAACTGCAGCACGATCCTCAACGATTAAAAAAGAGAGCGATTTTCTCATAATTCACAAAAACGGTTGAAAACAGGTTAACCCCTATCTAAAATAGCATCTAAAAAGATTAAATTAAAACATAAACAGATTAAAACTAAGCTTTGTGCTGCAAATAATCACAATGCTTTTATTAGCAAGATGGTTTCATCCAATAAATGAACTTATCTGAACGAGCCAAACTAAACGTATATTTTGGTAAAACCAAAAAATTGGCAAATGATAAGCAATGGATGTAGGTCTTGATTAGGATTTTATGGATAAAAATGTAATGAAGTATTACTACTAACCAAAGCGTATTGGGTTGTGGAATAATAAACCAAAGGTCAATAGCTATTCTTAGGATGCTATTGGCAATTTACAATAGGCCATAAAAAAAGAAGACTCCGCTACTAGAGCGAAGTCTTCTTCTTCTTTTGTATCTATTCTCCCCCGTTATTATTCTACGGCAAGCTTAGTGGTGGCTATAGCTTGGTTGGTGGTGGAAGATGTAATAGTTACCTGATACACCCCTCCAGCTAGCTTGCTAGCTGTTGTGATGGTTTTTGCGGAATTAACGCCGCTATGGAGCATGATTGATTTACTTACGGTTTGTCCAAGGCTGTTAGTAATGCTTACCTCATACTTTCCTGCAACTACTTCACTTCCCAAACGAACAGTGAGGTTATTACCTACCATTGGGTTAGGGTAAACACTCATGCCGCTAGTAACAATCGGCGTGGTTGTGGTAGCTGCTTTGGAAGCGGCTTTAAATACTACGCTGAAACGGTTAGCATAAGTGGCTTGGTTGGAAGCATCTACATTAAAGCTGATGTTGTTGATGGCATTGGTCAACAAAGTTTCGCTTTTGGTGAAAGCATCTACCAAGTAAACATCAAGGTTGTCTGTTTTATAGGCAGAAGCATCGATAGATAATTGATAATCGCTGCTGGTCAATTGGCTCATGGCCAATGGCAATCTTTCATCAGCAGTTGCTGGTTGACGACCTTCAATGCTTAAAGCCTGACCATCACGACTGATGGCTAGATTTTCACCAGGGTTGGTCATCTTTCTTGCATCTTCTTTACTGATGCCATTACTAAACGCCTTATCAAACACTACTGTTGCACCATCCATTTGTTTGATTTCAGCTCCGTCTGCTTTCATCAAGTTAATAGCCAAACGACTGCGACTAGCATTGCCAAACACCGATGTTTTGGTAGCTGACATTGCCTTATCGGCTTCTGTTATAGTTAAGCTAGGCGAAGTGCTAGTGTTTTCTACAAAGAAAGCCTGACCGGCTTGTATGTACCTAGTGGCTGCAACTCCATTGCTGGATGCATCAGAGAAGGCGTTATACGATACATAAGCACCTGTAGAACCAATAGTTGGGTCTAGGTAATAATAGGCAGCAGTAAGGTTAGTGGCACGTCCGTTATCCCAGATGTTTTTCCAATCCAATGGTGCTACATAAGGGTTGGCTACTGAACTAAAACCAGTGGCAGTAGTGCTGTTCAATCCGAATGAAGCATTATTGTAAGTAGCGCCTGCTACTGTGTTGGTGATACCAGAGGTGGCGAACACCACATTGCCAGTAACTAAATTACCTGTTGCACGGAGTGCAGTAGCATTGACCATTAGTAACACCCCTGTTGTTCCCACTGTGGAAACTGGTGTGGTGTACATATTGTAGCTTCTATCGCCACGAACCAATAAACGGTATCCTAAGAAAGGATTTAGGTTGGTAGTCTTGGTGTTGGTAACCGCATTCCAAGTGCCACCTGTAAATGTATAGGCAGATTTTACGCTATTGACTGTTTGGTCTAAACCAGTGGTGGCATCCACTCCATTAGAAGCAGTAACTGCTGTGGTACCCGTAATAAATACACCGTAACCAGTATTTGCATAGCTACCACCTTCTTGCCAGTTGTTGAAAATGCTACCTGCATTAAATACGCTCGGTGCCATGTCTCTCCAAGCACGGTATCCTTTAGGAATGAAGCGTTCTACCTGTACCGTACCGCTGATGATTCCAGAATTACCACCTACACCAACCGGGGCTACTAAGGCACTATTGGCTATGCTGCTAGATTTCAACACCACATTACCATTGGTAGTTAACGTACCTAATTGAAGTGTTAACACTCCAGTGATGTTCACTTTGTTGCTGCCGCTGGTAACGGTTGCTCCGGCAGTATTATTTACTGTTAAGTTACTCACGGTTCCGATACCGCTAACTGTTTGAAGGGAAGTACCACTTAAAATGGTTGTTCCAGAGATGCTACCATTATTGGACAAATTGCCAGTAACGTTTATTGTTCCACTATTGGTTAAAGTAACACCGCTACTCACAGTAAGTGCTTTAACTGTTTGCGTACCAGCAACAACTGGTTTGCGGCTAGTTGAAGGAATGCTAGCATCTACACCACTTACAGGTGAATGTGCTGTCCAGTTGAGGTAGTTGTTCCAATCGGTACTAGCAAAACCAGTCCAAGTAGTAGTGGTAGGTACTGCAATAGCATTCAAATTGCCAATTACATACAAGTTAGTTCCAGATGCAGGAATTGACAATCCTGATTTGGTGAGTGTGAATGGATTAGACCCTGTTGGAATTGAACTAGCAGGAGTGGTGAAAATAGAAACTGCATAAGCAGAGGTATAAACACCAAGGTCACAAGCCGTACTGAAAGAGAATCCAGAAGCTTTATTTGCGGTATTAAACTGATAGCTCAATGTGGCAGTAGCTGTAGGGGATGCCAATACAGCCCACTGCAAATTCAACACTTTGGTAGCATCAACAACTGCATTTGTAATTGTAGATGCAACTCCAACCGAAACTGTACTTGTTACTGATAAGCTACTTACCGTTAACGGGGTGTAAGAAGTTGCTGTTCCCACAGGAAATACCCTTGTGGCAGCAGAAGTGATGGCGCTAATGGCCAATCTACCTGTACCGCTAGCATTTACATAAGCAGTACTACTACCTCCTGTTATGGATGCCACAGTTAGGTTGAAAGCGCCAAGATTCACTTTGCCAGTTGTAAGAACAACAGCACCAGACGATGTAATGGCAGAACCGAGGGATACACCAAAGCTGTTATTAATGGCAATGGTTTGCAATGCTGGGATGGTTAAGGTACCGCTGTTGGTAATGGTTTGTGCAGCAGTTCCAGCAAATGTTACGGTTGCAGCAGAAGCTGGTGCGAATATTAAGGTGGCGCCGGTAGCAACTGTTACATTTCCTTTAATTACAGTGGCTGTTCCTGTTTCTGAAATAGTGAAACTCCTTTGAGAAATGGTGATGTTATCAAATATAATTCCTGCACTACCAGGAGTAGTTACTACACTAGATGAAGAACTATTGTAAATAAAATTAGAGAACGTATGTCCAGAGAAATTGAGTGGGTTATTGTTTTGTAGTTCGTACGTGCTTCCAGATTGGAACACCACAACGTTTTTACCTACCCCACCAAATGGATCACCAGCTTTAGTGCTAGTTAATTTTGAACCATTGGTAAAAATGACACTACCATCTGTAGCTGTACCGAAAATACTAACCGAGCTTGTAACGTTGGCAACTACTTGACCAGTGCTGTTCACCACAATTGCACCTGTACTTAAAGCAGTTAGTTGGTGTGTACCTGTACCTGCTTGACCAATATTTAAAGTACCAGAGATAGAAGCCGTTGCACCAGCAGCCAAAGCGATAAGTGTAGTGTTTGAACCAGAAGTGGTTAATGTACTTCCAAAAGGAATATCCAAATCGGTGCCTATCATTCCACTAATGTTGAATGTTCGTGCAGAGGTTTGGTTAAAGATTACGTTCGCATTGTTTTGCAATACGATTCTTCCCACAGTAGTAGTAGAAGCACCTCCTGTGGTAGTGATAGTACCAGTTGCTCCTGCACCAATATTAGACCCGTCAAATACGAATACATCCGTAGCAGCAGGAGTAAAGGCAGTAACAGCCGAGCCACCTTTGGTTAAGCTCCAAACAGCAGTGTTCCAAGCACCACCACCTGTACCACCAACCCAGTAATAAGTAACCGGACTAGGGATATTGAATGAAGAAGTAGTTAATCCTGTTAATGAACCTGAAGTAATCGATGCGGTAGCACCAGTAACAGCGGTAGCACTTCCAGCAGTTATGCCAGAGAAAGTAGCCGTACCGTTCACCGCATTAATAGTAGTAGTTCCACCGATTGTCCATCCACCTGCACCTACTGCTATCGTTACAGCAGCAGTACTAGTTGTGGTATTGTTGTATGCATCTTGGATAAATACAGCAGGCTGTGTGGCCAATGCGGCTCCATTAGATGCAGGGGCGGTTGGTTGGGTTTTGATTACCAACTTAGTAGCTGTACCGGCACCCACAGTTTGTGTTACTACTCCGTCGTCGTAGTTAGTAGCATTAACCGTGATGGTGATAGAGCCTGCTGTTCTTAAAGCAGCACCTGCTGCTCCGTTCGGCTTAATGGTTATTACACCACTAGCAATAGTATAATCAGTAGAAGGCGTTAATGTAGTTGAACCATAGACAACTGAGGTAATGGCGTTTCTCCATGCTAAATCATCGGTAAATGTGATGTTGTAATTGGCTGATACGGTAGCACCAACTGCAGCAGTCAAGTTTGGTGGGGTACCCAATACAATAGCATTTGCTATGGCAAAGTCTCCCAGTGAAGTGAAATTATTGGTAGAAGTGATAGATCCTGTAGTAGGTGCAGTGCCTACACCACCAAGATCAACCCATGTACCGCTTCCACGAGCTATACGCATATTGGCTGATGTAGTTGTAGTTAAAATGCTACTACCTAAGTCATTCGCATCATAACCCAATGTGATAGAAGCTGCTGATAAGTTATTGGCACTTGAAGACAAAGAATAATACCTATTCGCAGATACTACAGATAACTCAGCAGGTAAAGTATGTGATGGAGTAGAGCCACCTAAAAATGCTTCAGCTTTATAGGTAGTAGAAGTAGCGGATGCTTGCGTAGCAGTTAATGTTACTGGACTGTAGGCTGTGCTTTTTCCTATTGGAAATAGTTTAGCCGAAGCGGTAGTGCCAGTAACTGTATGTTGCATTGGCCCGCTTACAAAAGATGCTGAGGAGCCACCAGTAATGGTAGCAGCACTTCCAATCGTAAGTAAATTGGCACTGGTAGAAGTTAAAGTACCACTGGTAAGGGTAAATTTACCTGTTGTAGTAACATCATTGGTAAGGGTAAGACCCGTACTATTATTTATTGTTAATCCATAAACACTTGATGCTAAACCATCACCAGTTGATTGGGCTGCAATGCCTTCATAGCTGAATGTAGTAGTAGCAGCGTTGTAGGTTCTAGTAGTTGTTTGAATTGGGCCAGATGCTGCAGATGCTGAAATACCAGCAGTTGCTCCAACTTTCAATACTGCACCTGTGGTACTATTTATTTTGAATGTTCCAGCACCTGTTACGGTTTGTGTAGGCTTCTTGAAATCTGCAATAGAATCGATATTGATTACACCGCCAGCAGCAATGTTAATAGAAGACAAAGCACCATTTGATGATGGCCCATTAGGGAATAATTCAATCGCATTGATAGTACCAGTTGCACCTACATTGAGTACTACATTATTATCTACAGAAGAACTTAGTGCTATGTAGCCATTGTTAGACACAGATGGTAAACCGTATGCATTGGTATTACCTGTTGGTCTTCCTCTAAGGAAGGTAAGTGTTCCGTTTACATTGATAGTAAATGAATAAGCAAGAGTGGTGGTGTTAGGAGAAGAAGAAGGCCCAACACAGCTCCATTTGTCCATCGTTACCGTTTTTCCAGCATTGATGGTTAAGGTTGGATTGGTTACATTCAATGCACCACTTGTATTGTTTGGTAAAATACCGCAAGCACTACCTGTGTTACTTCCACTGTGGTAATGAACAGTGATATCACGATCAATTACACAGGTAGAGTTGCTAGTAGATAGTGTTAACCTAGAGATGTCAACACTGCCACCTGTACCTGTAATGGTGGTTGTTCCAGCACCTAAAATGGTGAAAGAGATTCCATTTGCATTATCATCTGTACCTGTGCCTCCTACAACTCCACCAGTACCTACTTCTATCGTGCTTCCCGAAACAGAAACAGCAAGCGGGGAGTTTACTAGGGTATTTGAAATTAAAGTTCCGTTAACTACACGTAAGTCCTTACTTAGCCCTGCAGCAGTAAGCGTAACTGTTTTTCCACCAGTTACCCAAACGTTAGTTAAAGCTGTTGGGGCCGTTGCTACAGCTACCAATGCTGAACCATTCCAACTGTTCCAAGTAGAAGTGCTTGAATAGTTACCAGTAGCTACACTAACGTAATCACCATTTGCATAAGCATTTGCCAAAGCACTTGTGGTGGTAGCTGCACTCCATACACTACCGTGCCTTACAAACACACTGTAATTGTAAGTGGTAAGATTGGTTAAGCCAGTCACGGTTACGGTAGAACCAGAGCCTTTATACACCACAAAACCACCGTTGCCATCCGAATTGGTACCATAAACTGCACTAGCAGTATAAGCACTACCATTACCAGTTGGTGTGGTGATGCTACCCGTGGAAGCAATCACCAGCACTTCGTCCCAATAATTGGACTGTGTACCATTGAAGGAAGGATTTGTCCAAGCTACCACGCTTTGCGCATTGGCAGCCGAAGCTGTTAAGCCAGTAACAGGCTGAACAGCAGTAAGCCCAGTTGTTGTTGCTGAGGAAGAAAAAGCATCCCCGCTATAAGCAAAAATTTGATAGTTGTAAGTTTGACCATCGGTTAGTCCAGTTACTTCCACACTAGTTCCAGTACCAGCATAAACTAAGGAATAACCACCCCAAAGACTTGCAGAAGTGATATTTGCGTTTGCGCCAGTATAAGCGGTACCTGCAATGGCCGCACCGGCTATGTTGTAAGATCCGCTACCAACTTTTACAAAAACTAATACACCATCGTAGGTACTAGCAGGTGCGGACCAAGTAAGGCGTTGAATATTGTTTGAATTGTTGATAAGGGTAAAGGCTGTTGCTGGGGAAACTGTAGTTCCAGTTCCAGAGACAGCTACTGTTTGAGTTCCAGCATTACCGCCCGAAAAGGTGATATTACCACTATACGTTTGTACAGCCGTAGGGTTAAAAGTTACTGTAATGGTTTGATTAATAGAAGTTCCATATCCGCTAATGGTGGTTGGCGAAACTGTATAACCAGATGGTGCAGAAATGGTAACCGTGCTTCCATCTAAGTTAGTCCCAGTAAGGGTGAGTGTATTTGAAGCTGTTTGATTTACAACAATATTTCCAAATGCAGATAAAGCACCTGGGGATAATAAAGGAGTAACGGCTGAAGTAATGTCTGCGGTTAATCCTGTTGGTTGAGATAATGAATAGTTGCCAGCCGCACTACCTGAAATGGTATATCCTGTTACGGTTACGGCTTTGACAGTACCCACATTGGCATCTGAGAAATTGGCAACAGGCGTACCACCAAGAGTTACGTTGCTAATATCACCTGCCAACACACCACTTAGGGATGGACTACCACTTAATGTGGCTGTAGTAGTACCATCCTGTGCTTTGCTCAAAACAGACAAGCCTGTAATGGTTAATGGTTTGGCCGACACTGAACCTAATGACAAAGGCACATTAACAGTAGCGGCATTGGTACTTGATAGGGCAACATTGCCACTGTAGTTACCCACCCCTAGACCAGCTTTTAACCTTACATAGATGGTAGTACTTGCTACTGAACCACTGGAAGGTGTAATCGTGACTGTGCTAGGTGCACTTACAGGAGTGGAAAAATCAGCAGTTGTAGCAATTTCAAAATTTGCAGGAGGAGTAACCACCAAATTGGCAGATAAATTGGCCGCAGTAACATCGAAAGATTTTACAGGCGAGGAAGGACCACTGCCATAAGTATAATTAAACGTTGAGAGACTAGAAGGTGAAGGGGTGTTAATGGTTGGATTGTTCAATACAATTTTTAAATTATCAAATTGCATAGCGTTTGCCGCTGTTGAAGAATTTGCCAAACATGCTAAAAAACCAAAAGCAGTCATAGGTGTGCTAGAACTGGTATAGGTTGCATCTGTAGAAACACCGCAACTTGTGAGTGAGCCAGAAAGCGGGTCAACAAACGTGGTACCACCATCTTCCCTTGTAAATAACTCCCATGTACCCGCACCTGAACCTGTTGGGGTATAGACCACTTTCACACTCATGGCAGCCGGAGTAGTAGCGGTAGGAGGTGTAGGTGAAATGGCAGGGCTTTCTAATATTACACTTCCAGCAGTGGTTAGGTTTGTAACTACAGTACCGTTGGCTATGGAAAGCAATCCATTGGTAAATCTCACCAACCGCACTGCATTTTGAGTGCTTGATCCAGATTTCCTTTGCATGATTACAGCATATCCACTCGCTGTGGGGGACGAAATTAAATTCCCGCTAGTAGCACACAATACGGCTGCGATAAAATAAGATTGATCAGCATAAGTTGTTGTAGCGTTACTAGACATTAAACGGTTGGCACGCATATTAAAACTCCAAACAAGCGAACCTGTGTTGCTCGACAAAGTCGAGTTGAAATTGCTGGAGACATCTGCAAAAGACCCCATAAGATTGGGTCTCACACTACCAGTCGCACCACTTGTCGAAGTGAAATTTAAATACGCATCTGAACTATTTAATGCTGTTGAGATGGTGCCAGATGTGCTCAATGTGGCAGTGTAAGCTAGTTTAGGAGAAGCTGGTGTGGTGGAAGTTCCTCCAGTAAAAGGGGAGCTTGCCGCGGCAGTGCCGAAAGTCTCATGCACCAATGTAGTTTGAGCAGTAGATGCCAAGCTCATTAGTAAAAATAAAAAACTGCCCAATAGGAGGTAACAGTTTCTAAAAAATACGGGTGATTTCTTTTTCATTGCAATCGTTAAAAATTATGGTAAATAGTTGGAGATTTTGTTAGGGGGGTATTCTGTTAGCACTTACCACTGTGTTGTAAAAAAAACGAGTCGCTAAACTTTTAAATGTAGTGTAGGTCTTCGCATACGATTTTGTGAAACACAAGTAAGTAACACTAAAGAATTTTCATTAATCGGAAAATCCTTTATCCTGAATAAAAAGCAGGTTTGGTATTACTTGGATGTGTTTCAAAATGAAACACATTGCTTTGTAAAGAGGTAAATAATAAAGGGTACATCACAAAGCAAATTGTGCTGGATAAAGTTGAAGTCAACTTATTCATGCTGGCAAATCGTTTTAAAAAATGTTGAGGGGATTATCTCAATATGGCGGCGTGAAAGTAGCGGTGTTATAAGCTTTTTTATATAAAAATCTACGGTTGCGCTTTCGGCATCGTCTGCGTTTCGTTTGTTTTGACAATGTTTCCCTTCTCGTATTTATTTGACTCTTTACTAACAACGGACAAAAGTTTACATAGCCAAAAATGGGCTAGTTTTCAAAATTTGAAGCTTTGTTTTTGATTGAAATGAAATGCTTTTAATGGAAGTAATCTGTGCCTTAGGATAAAAACAGTAATCTCCTCTTGCGAAGCGGTTAGATAATATTATTGTGCAGTTTACCGAATCAGACGATTTTACTTTAAAAATAATACAGTCCCAATCGACACTTTAATGGTAATAAAAGATGCAATTGGAATAACGCTCAGGACAACTTAGCCACTAACAAAAATTTCCGCCCACCAACAAGCTTGTAAAAATAGTTGTAAGAAAAAAAGATTACAAACACAATAAAACGGTATAACCCATGATGGAAGTGGCCGAAAGCCTTCAGGAAGTGTGCCGAAGACCTTTGGAAGCTGGCGGAAGTTTTTTGGAAGCTGGCGGAAGTTTTTTGGAAGCCGACGGAAGCCTTTTGGAAGCCGACGGAAGACCTTTGGAAGCTGGCGGAAGACCTTTGGAAGTAGGCGGAAGCCTTTTGGAAGCTGGCGGAAGACCTTTGGAAGTAGGCGGAAGACCTTTGGAAGGCTTCTAGTCTTGTTTAATCAAGTTTTTTCTGTTTTTCGTTACTTCTTGATGAAATAGTAATGCTATAAATCACATTCCTTCGATTGGGTGCTATTTTCTATGTTTACCACAGACCAAAACGAGGGTTCTATACTAGAATTGAGCCCAACAATTCACGATTATATCCCCATCCGCAATTCTTGAATTCGTTCTACTGTTAACCCTGTGATTCGAGCAATAAACTCATTACTAGAGCCTTCTTCAATCAATCTCAAGGCAATATCATTTTTTTCTTCCTGTTTTGCATAGAATTCTGTTTTTGCTAACGTAACCTTTGCCGCCTCTTTATTTTTAGAAATTTCCCTTTCTTCTGGTGTCAAGTTTTCAAAGCTGATGAGTTCCACTGCCTTTTTGATGCCATCATTTTGCAAATTCAATACGGGCCTTTCAGGACTGTAGATGGATTGATATATTAAGTCTAACCAATCTCTAATCTGTTTTGGTGTTTCGTTATTAGGGCGGTTGGGGTTTAAACACACAAACTGGTGACCATATAACTCCCTAATTTCTCCAAGTAATGTCTGTGGATTCAATTTTAGCAGCAAAACTTCATCAAGGATGGGCTTACCATTCTTCTCATTAATCTTGTAAGGTGCGGTAAGTACTACAATCACGTAAACAGTTCTTTCAATATCGTATTCCTTGCTGCTTTTTTGTTGTTCGGCTATAAGCATTAAGAAATAATGCAAAAACCGATCAAAATGATGGTCATATTCCACCCGTTGGATTTCAATGCATACTCTTTTATCAGTGGTTTCGGCGAATATGTCCAACTTAAAATTTACATGACCAACCCTAGGTTCAAACCTTTTTTCGGTTTCAATTATATCTACCTCTACTTCTATTCCCAATATGTCACGTACAAATGCCTTAAATACTGTTATGTTAGTAAAGGCTTTTTTGAAAATAACTTCATTGTCTAAATTTCCTAGCATACGTAAATACATTTTAGCCTACCTAGCAAATATATATCCCGAAAGCGTCTATAAAGGATTCACCATGATGGTAAATTTTGGGGAAAATCAAGTTTCTAGAGCTTACAAAACATCCGTTTCTATATCCAATTATTCAAAGGTCTAGTTACCATTAGAGCGATAAACCAAATGCCATTTACATGTGGTTTTGTAGGTCAGTGTTTCTACTATTTTAGCAATTTCAATCTTTTGACGCGTCCGTTAAGATAGACCTCAATTCCGTTATGGTGGGTAATCAATCATTAGTATTAGCTTATTCTATTTGCCACTACAAATGTTCTAATATGGATTGCACTGATGGACGAACTTTATAATCGGGATTGAAGAAAACGTACTTTATTTTTCCATTTTTACCTATCACATAAGTGGCTGGCACTGGAAGCGTTGCACCATTACTCCCATTGATTACGGCAAAATCAATATTGTATTGCTTATACTTTTCAATCACTTTTGTTTCAACGGCAAAATTTACTTTGTAAGCCTTCAAAATAGACAAATCCTTATCGCTAATTACAGGATACGTTGCTTTAGTTTTTTCCACTGTTTTAACTACATTTTGCTCAGTTTCAGGAGAAATGGCCACAACAGTTGCCCCCTTTGCTGTAATAAATGAAAGTGAGTCATTCAGGTGACTCAATGCTTTGTTGCAGAAAGGACACCATTGACCCCTGTAAAATACTAGCACCACATCACCCTTTTTCAACACCTTTTTCAAAGAAAATAACTTTCCGGCATTGTCTTTTGCTTCGAAATTAGGAGCTATATCCCCCACTTTCAACCCTTTAGGTTTAACGGTTGTATCATTTTGAGCAAATGACAACGAGATAACCAAACTCAACACAAACGTAAATAGTACTTTTTTCATTCTTATTATTTTGGGGTTGCCAGTTGATTCCGTTCTCTTTTTAGGAATCGTTAAGGTAGCATACGATAGGCGTTTATTATCCTTACATTTTTGAAGAAATCCTTTTTTCATATGGTCTCCCCCTTGTACAAATTTTGAAAGCTAAATTGGCAAAACGTGTCGCATAAATATCGACATGAATAAGAGTAGCATTAGATTGGCTCTATGTGCTTGTGTTATTGATTATACAAATAGAACAATCAATGAAATAAATACCCTTCCTTAGAATCAAAAGATTCGCCCTTGAACTTATTTATAAATAGCTCCTCATGGAGGCTAAAAAAATAAAAGACCGACCACTTTTATTTTAATCGATTGCCCTATTTTTGAGAAAAAAGTAAGTGTTATGACCTATCAACAAAGTCTGCAATTATTTGACATTGTGAACCGCAACTTTAAAAGCGAAAGCGATGCCCGTTTATTTATAACAGAAATTGACCAGCTCATTTCTAATAGTTTGAAAGCGGAAACACATGAACTTCCCACAAAACATGATTTGAAATCGGAAATAGAAGCATCCAAAAATGAATTGATTAATGAAATTGCTAAAACGAATAAAGAAATTGCCAACATAAAATCAGAACTTCTTACAGAAATCGCCAAAACAAACAAAGAAATTGCCAATATAAAATCTGAGCTCTCCACTGAAATTGCTAAAACAAACAAAGAAATTGCTAGCATAAAATCTGAATTTTTAACGGAAATCGCTAAAACAAACAAAGAAATTGCCAACATAAAATCTGATCTCTCCACAGAAATTGCTAAGATCAACAAGGAAATCGCGATTATCAAGGCAGAAACACCTAAAGAACTTGCGATTATTAGGAGCGAAATTACCATCATGAGAGGCGAGATAGCCAAGGATATCAGTCAAGCTAAGTTCGATCAGATAAAATGGATGTTCGGGTTTTGGGTAACGATTGTTTTACTGATTATTGGCACTTTTTACTTGAGAAAATAAATAGCATTTTCAATCTTTCATTCTTCTTAAAAGGATTATAAGAGAATAGATATCTTAGCTATTTTACATTCAGAACAACTAGAAATCCTCGCAAAATACATTTTGCAATAAGTTGCTGTACTCAAAAGGCATTCATAACTTGAACCAAAAAGAAGTAAGAAAACACAACTCCCTTCTATTTTTTCACCGCGATGGTTAGTTTGGTGAGCTTTTCAATGGTTTCCCGTACTTCTTTGATGCTATAAAATCGATACACTTCTGGATCTTTTCCTTCCTCTTTTTCCATAGAACTTACTTTTCTAAATGGCCCTACTACGTATGCTTTTGAATTATCAGATACTTTTACTATCGCCTTCGGCAAAAGATAAAAAGTTCGGCTAGCGGCATCTATGTTCTTGCCTTCACATAGTAGCTTTAAGGAATCGATATCATGCTTTAAATCTTCTTGCGTTTTTACTGGTGCAACTTGTTTTGGATTGCCGTACTTCTGGTAGCCTCCTATAATGGTATCTTGTTTCGCATTTAGGATATATAAACCGTCTTGTGGAATTTCTACTGTTGCGTCAGCATCTAATCCTTTAATTAATAGCTCTACCTTGTTGGCAGCGTTGAACTCCAATTCTTTTTCACTACTTCCTCCTCCATCTTTTACCGTAATTGTTTTTGCTGCTTCATCTATGGTGCTGTTTCCTTTTAGGTAAACAATAACCTTTTTTGGATGAGAAGTACAAGCTGCTAATGTGAGCAGAGAAAGAAAATAAATTGACGCTTTTTTCATTTTTTTTAAAATATGGCAGGTAAGACAATTCAGTTTACGTATATGGTTTCTCTAAAAAAAACCGCATCCTTCATTGGTTAAAAAATGAAGAATGCGGCAATGTAATTAAGATATGAATACCAAGTATTCTGTTCTCTGTTTCTCTCTCATTACTGGACGAACATCTAGCTTATTGATTGTTTGCCCTGTTATTGCAATGATGCAAAAGTCAAACTATTTGGCAGCTGCAAATCTCTCCGCCACTTTTGTCCAATTAATAACATTCCAAATAGCTCCAAGGTATTCTGGACGGCGGTTTTGGTATTTTAAATAATAAGCGTGTTCCCAAACGTCCACTCCTAAAATAGGGGTACCTTTTACTTCTGCAACGTCCATTAAAGGATTGTCTTGATTTGGTGTAGAACTCACTTCTAGTTTACCATCTTTCACTATTAACCATGCCCAACCACTTCCAAATCTGGTAGCACCTGCTGCTGCGAATTTTTCTTTAAAGGCATCAAAGCTGCCAAAGGCAGTTTCTATGGCTGCTGCCAATTCGCCTGTGGGTGTACCGCCCGCATTGGGTGCTAAGCTTTCCCAAAAGAAAGTGTGGTTCCAATGGCCACCACCATTGTTTCTTACTGCTGGAGAAATGCTGCCAGCAACAGCTACTAATTCTTCAATGGTTTTGCCTTCGTTGGGTGTGCCGGCAATGGCTTTGTTGAGGTTATCAACATAAGCTTGGTGGTGTTTACCATGATGGATTTGCATGGTGGTTACGTCGATAAATGGTTCTAACGCTTCGTGTGCATAGGGTAATGCAGGTAATGTAAATGACATGTTTTATCTTTTTAAAAAATGAACAATAAATGTAACGGGGGCAAAAATAGGCTGTTCCCATGTTGGGACTCCTTAAACATTGGCTATTGAAGGGTAGTGTCGTCAATTTTTCCAAAAAAAGAAAATGAGTGGAAAGGATGATATTTTTGGCAGTCAACGCTTTGTTTACTTTTTCCTTTCACTAAATCAGGAATTTGCCTTGGTATAAACCCTTATGTTAATCCTTAACCCCTAACGAACTATACTATATTTACCCCATGCAGAAAATTATTAATGACCCCGTTTATGGCTTTATTACCATTAGCCATCCGCTCATTTTTGATATTATAGCCCATCGATATTTTCAACGACTACGGCGCATCCACCAGATGGCGCTGGCGTATTTGGTGTACCCTGGTGCAGTTCATACAAGATTGCATCATGCCTTAGGAGCATACCATCTCATGACAATTGCCCTTGAAGAACTGAAAAACAAAGGAGTTGACATTACACCAGATGAAGTGGTGGCGGCACAAGCAGCCATTTTGCTGCACGATGTGGGTCATGGGCCTTTTTCTCATGCCTTAGAAGGGCAGCTCATAAACGGAATGAGCCATGAGCAAATGAGCTTGATGATGATGCAGCAAATGAACCAAGAAATGGATGGAAAACTATCCCTAGCCATTAAAATATTTAGCAACCAATACGAAAAGAAATTTTTGCACCAAATGGTTAGTGGGCAAATTGATGTAGATAGGATGGACTATCTCAACAGAGATAGCTTTTTTACTGGGGTATCAGAAGGGGTTATTGGTTACCATCGGATTTTAAAAATGCTCACCGTTCACAACGGGACTTTGATGATAGAAGAAAAAGGAATTTACAGCATTGAGAAATTTCTGGTATCGCGCAGACAAATGTATTGGCAGGTGTATTTGCACAAAACGGTGGTAAGTGCAGAAGTTATGCTGGTAAACATCCTTAAAAGAGTACGAGTGTTAAACCAACAACATGTTACTGGTTTGCACACAGGGGGCGTACTTGATTATTTTTTATTCGAACAACAAACGTCCACCAAGGGAGAAAAATTGGTGGAGTTGTTTTACCTTTTAGACGATAACGACTGCCTTTTTGCCATTAAACAATGGGCTAGACACAAAGATGAGGTGCTACAGCAATTGTGTAACAGATTGCTCAACAGGGTATTGCTTAAAATAAAACTTCAGGCTACTCCTTTTGCCCCATCAGTTATTACCGAAAAACGCCTAGAAGCACAGCAAACGTTACATCTTGGGGAGAAAGAAGCCGAATATTTTGTGTTTACAGGCGTATCAGATAATACTATGTATAAAATGAATGACAATAATATCAACATTCTTTTTAAGGATGGTTCAGTTAGGGATATTGCTGGTATTGACAACCCGTTGATTCACCAAACAATTTCGGCAACCATCAAAAAATATTACCTCTGCTCTTTGTCTTAATATCCTGTTTAACGGTGTTTACTAATCCACAATTTGTTGAAGTTTTTTTTGTCAGTTTAAAAATGCCTTTATATTTATTCCAATAAATAGTATGTTTTTAGGGTGCTAGAGATGAAAGATGAATTAGTAATTAAGTTTGATACAGCTTTTATACGCTACCTTTTATAAGCACCTGCTTGTTCCACATTAGAAGAAATTTATGCAATTTACTGCTGCCCAAATAGCCATGATAATCAATGGCAGAGTTGAAGGAAACGAACTTGCTGCCGTAGCTAGTTTTGGTAAAATAGAAGATGCAAAAGAGGGGCAACTTGCATTTCTTTCCAACCTCAAATATGAAGAGTACTTATACACGACAAAGGCTACTATAGTAATCGTAAACGAAAGCCTAGAACTTAAGCAACCTACGCAAGCAACTCTTTTGCGAGTAGCTGATGCATACGCTGCCTTTGCCACATTAATGAACAGATACCAGGCCTTGGTTGACGAACAATTAGTGGGCATCCAACAGCCTTCTTACATTGCGCCTACCGCATCTTTTGGTAGTCAAGTATATATAGCTGCTTTTGCTTACATTGGAGAAAATGTGGTGATTGGTAAAAATGTAAAAATTTATTCGGGAGTAGTTTTAGGCAATAATACCACCATTGGCAACAACTGTGTGCTGTATCCTGGGGTTAAGATTTACCACGACTGTGTTATAGGCAACAGGGTTATTATCCATGCTGGTTCAGTGGTGGGTAGTGATGGATTTGGGTTTGCGCCACTTACGGACGGCTCCTACAAAAAAATACCTCAGATTGGTAATGTAATAATTGAAGACGATGTGGAAATTGGTGCTAATGTTACCATCGACCGAGCAACGATGGGATCCACCATCATCGGAAAAGGAGTGAAGCTGGACAATTTGGTACAAATTGCCCATAATGTAGAAGTGGGTTCTGATACTGTTATGGCTGCGCAAGTGGGCATTAGCGGCAGCACCAAAGTGGGTAAACGCGTCGTTATAGGCGGTCAAGCTGGCATTATTGGTCATGTAACCATTGCAGACGGCACAAAAATTAATGGCAAAAGCGGGGTCTCTAAATCCATCAAAACACCCAATACTGCCATTACAGGCACACCAGCGGATAATTTCATGACCATGAAGCGCCTCGAAGCACTCATCCGTAATCTTCCAGATTTGGAGAAAAGGGTAAAAGAGTTGGAGAAGAAATTGAACGACCAAGGTTAATAAAATAATCTGTGTTCAATTGTTGCTCAATCATTATTCTGCCATTATTTTCTATACCAATCCAAACTAAATCATAGAATAGAGCGTAAGCGATAATTTGTTTTAACCCTTACGCTCTACTTTAATATTCCTTCAAGCTAAACTATTCGCTTTTCTTTTGAATTAAGTGCTTTTCTGTATGGTTGCCATCGGTAATAACCAGCACATAACTTCCAACTACCAAACGTTTTGGTAATGCACTATTAAAAGTGGCCACACCTCTGGAAAGTTGATGGTTTTCTTCCGCCAACCTCCTTCCCCACATATCTAACAGAACCAATGAAACGGAACTACTCTGCGCCAGGTTATACCGTATGGTTACATTGTTTTTTACAGGATTAGGAAAAATGGAAAAACGAGGCAATTGTTCCGACAATAAATTTCTACGAATAGCCACTACTTCGGAATAATCATAGCTCCCAGATGTATTGATTACTTTTAAACGATAATACTTAGCTGACGCAACATCTTTATCCAAGTATTGATCCAACATTTCACGAGTGTTTCTTGGAATGCTTTTTCTATAAATCTCCAAATAATTACTGCCATCTACGCTAGCCTCTAGCGTTACATCATCTACATTGATTATGTTCTCCAACTTCCAATCCAGCTTGTTATAACTGTTAGAGGCTGCACCCGTAAAGCTGGCAATTTTTAGCGGCACAGTAGCGGATCCAGCCATTTTCAAATAGAAACTTTCTTTGGCATTGCCAATTCCATCTACCATAATCAAATAATTGGTATTTGCGCTAAGGCCAGTAATATCAGCCAAGTTTCCATCTGCACTAAAGGTTCTGCAAGCTACAGGCGTAGGAAAAGCTTGAGCGGTAGGGCAACTGGCGGTTTTATACAAAGTCAACTCTACCCCTCCGCCTGCACAAGCGTCTAGGGAGGTAGGTGTAGAAGTATATCCACTAATGGTAAGTTGTAGCCTACCACCAGTTACTGCACCCGTTTTAATGGCATAATAGGCATTATTGGTTATCCCAGTACCCGTACCTGTGCAAGTAACCCTAGTGTATTGAGGATCCACATTTTTGTTGCTGGTGGCATGGGTTAAGTTAAAGTAGGTTGTGGTAGCAGGCGTAGCTACACTTGGAAAAACCAAAGGACAGTTGTCTTTAGGTTCCACTTGAATGCTACTTAAGGGTATCATTTCTGAAGGGGAAGCACAAGATCCATAGTATAAATTTCTTGGATTGATGCAGTACAATGCCCCAGATAAAGCCGCCCAATCAGGATTTCTTCGATCAGTACCATTTATAATGGAATAGTTCATCACCTTACTTGGGTCAATATTAGGCCAAGTGCCTTTATAAGAATCATTGATATGACCAAGCCCTATCGAATGCCCTAACTCATGTAGCAATACAGTTTCCAAATCAAGTTCCCCTCCCACAATACTTGTTTTACAAGGCCCGATGTTAAAAGTGGATGTGCCAGTGGAAACACCAGCATTCCTTATTAATATATCAAAGCCGTTGCCTCGTGCATTTAATTGATTAGAACAAAAACTGCCACTGTAGTAGCATACGGCTAAAACACCACTAGCCATCGGAGTTACTCCAGTGTTAGTATTGTCCATCATAATGATGTTAATGCCATCACCGGCGTTTATTTTTTGGGTTGCGGTAGTGCCAATGTAGGTGTAATTAAGTCCACAACGCTCTTTCCAAGTATTTATTGCTCTTTCGAAAGCACCTTTTTGGTTTGAGGTACTAAAATCAATTCCGCTACCCAACACACTGTTGCTATAGTAGTAATTATATCCTCCCGTTCCGTTTTTGTCAATCAAGTTATACATGTAAAACGCGCTTGTCACAATATTGATAATGGAATAGTTTACTTGCAAAGCCGTTGTAGTGTTTCCCGAAACGTTCCCTAATTCATCAATAACCGAAAAAAAGCCCGTGCCAGCTCTTGCAGGTACACGCAATACAATTTGAGTAGGTGTCCAACTTTTAATCAAACTGCTGGTGGCCGCCACAAAGTAAGGCGTACCGCCAGTGCCATTATTACAATCATCGAAATTAACACCCGCCGAACCAGTGGGTGTGCCAAAGTTGCTGCCCGTAATGGTCAATAGATTATTGACTGTATCAGCAAGTGCACCCGCATTTACCGAAGCGGGAGAAAACGATACAATACTTGGAGCAAATGAACTAGTAGGGTTGGCAGCAAACGACTCCACTGCAAAACTTGGGTCTTTTACCAAATAGGGGATGCCTATTTTTTGTTGTAGATATGGATAAAGTTGTTGCCTTATGTCATTGTATATTTCAAAAGGGGTAGATGCGGTTTGGGCTGCCAAGTGGTAACTGACTTGCCCCTGTGCACTGCTATACACATCATAAAGTAAATCATGGGTAATCGGTGATTTCAATTGAATTGCATTTGGGAAACAAAAGAAAATACCTACCTCGCCAACAGATAGCTCTAGCAAATCCGTTACACCTACAAAGTCATTGCCCACAACCCCGCCTTGTGTCATCACCTCAATAAATGCATTGGATGTATTCCCTTTAAATGTTTTGTACACAGCAACTTTATTAGTGGTAAAAATCATGCTGCGGGCATCATTCCAAAAAGAAACCTGCTCCACCACCTTCCCTTCTACAATTAAGGAGGAATTAGCAATCTTCTCCTCTGTGGAAACAGGATATAATGCTTGTGAAAAACCAAAATCTACCCACAAAAGCAGGGCAAATAACATACCTACGCTAAGCGTTCTCATTTGTTTGTATTTATTACGTTTTTAAATAGAACGCCGAAAATAATAGGTTTTTAATTAAGTAATAAAGTTTTCTTATAAAATCCTGCATAAATATTTTTCACCCGATTGATCATGTACCAATCTTTAGATGCTTGTCAGTATTTTATGGAAGGCTATCACACATTCACAACACAAATCACTATCGTTTTTTCTCGCTTTGTCTGATGTGTTTAAATCCTAATCATGTGTACTATTCTAAACCGACTATTCAGAAGCCTTTAACCAAACGCAAAAAGATGAAACGGATACCATCCAAGCCGAGCTACTAGCCGAAGATGTCAATTAAGATTTGATGGACAAAGTCTTAGCTATGGCGAAACCATGAACAATGCCAACGTTACCCCAAGAATTAGAAAAAGCCCACAAACCAAGTGAAACCGCCGAAACCGTCCACGCTTATAATGATGTATGTACACAAGTAATGCGAGTATCAAAAGGTGTAGCACTTGACTTCAAAAACGCCAAAAAATCAGAATTTCAACAACAGTTCAGCTACAACAAACGCTTGAAACATATGCAGCCCGCAAAAAGCCAAAAAGCAATAAAACCCCTACTCAAATACCCCCAACTAAAGTAAGCTAATCGTTTAATACAAATAAATATTTTTAACCTAAAACCTTATGGAACAAATATTTCCATCCGCTTTTTTATTTCCATCCACTCCATCAATATAAAACCAATCAAATAACTCATTGTATTATCTGAAACACTTTCCTCCCGAGTACTTGCGGCTTCCTCCCGAGTACTTGCGGCTTCCTCCCGAGTACTTGCGGCTTCCTCCCGAGTACTTGCAGCTTCCTCCAAAATACTTGCACCTACCTCCCATCTGGTTATAATGGCATTGTTATAGTAAATTCAACATTTAAATGGTCTTTTACCATACGCTAACCTACCTACAACCAAGAACTCCGCACTCCCCCCTTCCTAATAGTTACGATATTATCCTGTTTACTGTATTTTCACCCCGTTTTTGATGAAAATAGTAATAAAATGAAGCCCCTAATTGAGAAGCTACCACTTTCGGAGGATACTTCGTTTGTAGCAAATACACACACCACGCCACATTTTGAAGTGCCTTGGCACCAACATGTGGAATATGAATTGATCCTTTTTTTGCAAGGAGAGGGGCATAGCTATATTGGAAACTATATCGGCGATTTTAATGTGGACGATATCTTCTTTTTAGGCAGTAACCTACCCCACACATTTCAGAAAGCCACCCCCGATTTGGTAACTAGTGCTATTGTTATCCATTTTAAAGAAGACTTCTGGGGACCTGATTTTATAGCATTACCAGAATGCAGGCAAATAAGGCAATTGCTCCATATTGCAATTAAGGGACTATATATCACAGGAGCGTTAAAGGAGCTTTTGAGCCAAAATATTAAAGAAATGGTGGCCGCACGTGGGTTTAGGCGCATCACCCTGCTTTGCGAATGCTTAGAACTGATGGTGGCAAAGCAAGAATTTGTGACCCTTTCTAGCCAAGATGTACAAAATTCAAATCCTAAAAACAAAGAACGAATTGATAAAATATTCCAATTTACGATTGATCATTTTCAAGATCCGATTAACATTACCGAGGTGGCTAAAAGTGTACAAATGAGTGTACCCGCCTTTTGTAATTACTTTAAAAAAAGCACTAAAAAAACCTATATCGATTTTTTAAACGAAATTAGAGTTGGGTATGCTTGCAAGCAAATGGTAGATACCCAAAAATCCATTGAGGATATTTGTTTTGAGAGTGGTTTTAATACCCTAGCCAATTTTAATAAGCAGTTCCAGAAGGTAAAAAAACAATCGCCTTCTAAGTATCGTAAGCAATTTGCCAGCAGGCTAGATGCGGGGATTATTGAATAATTGCGTTGCGTTTTTTGTCGCCATTCAAGTAGATTCCAATTAATATAAACAAGATGCAGTAAGCAATAACATTAAAAGTGGTATGGTGGTCGGCATACTTGTTTATTGGCCAATGCTTAATCTGGGCATACAGAATAATGGCTACCCTTAAACTATTGATGAGTAGAATTACCATTATGCCTATTGCTGCCCACAGCAATTTTCGCTTCATTTTGCCAGCATTTGCCAATATAAATGCCACCCAAAAACTCATGATTCCATAACCAATGCAACTATATACAATGCGTACACTTCTCTTAAAATGAATGGCTTCCAGCAAGTAAGGATGCTTTATTAAGCAGTCAATACCCATCAACCGACTAAAAAATTGACTTCCCTGTAGAATAATATCTCTCAACCAATCGATATAATTGAGGTGGTTGCTTATGAATAAGGTTAACGCATTCTTAGGATGTGATGTAAAGCTGATAAAGTACAAGTTGCCATAGAAAAGCACCAAAAAAGCACACAAGAATTTGATGATAAACCAAAGTCCTTCATTCTGCTTTATGGTACTTATCTGCATAAAATTGGGTAAAAATGAATATTCTATTTTGAACAAAAAGAAACAACAAACCCCGAGTATCCTACAATAGCTCGGGGTTTTGTTGATGGTCAGGTATCAATAGCGGTTCTATCACTATTGAAATAAAAAGGTTTATCGGGTCTATACCAACTACTTTCGAATGAAGTAGTTCGTTATTCTCTTCCCCTCCAATGATTATTTTAATTCACCCACCATTTCCACGGGAATTACCCATTGGTCAAATTCCTCAGCAGTCAAATAACCAAGTGCAACTGCAGTTTCTTTGAGGGTGCTATGATTTTTATGGGCTTTTTGGGCAATTTCGGCTGCTTTGTAATAACCAATTTTGGTGTTTAATGCCGTAACCAGCATCAAACTATTGTCCACGTGTTTTTTAATGTTGGCTTCTATTGGCTCAATACCCACGGCGCATTTGTCATTAAAGCTCACACATCCATCGCCAATCAAGCGCGCACTATGCAAAAAGTTGTAAATCATCATGGGTTTAAACACGTTCAATTCAAAATGCCCCATGCTGCCACCCACGTTAATGGCTACATCATTACCCAATACTTGTGCAGCAATCATCGTTAGTGCTTCACATTGCGTGGGGTTCACTTTTCCAGGCATGATAGAAGAACCTGGTTCGTTATCAGGAATAAACAATTCTCCAATGCCGCTTCTTGGCCCGCTGCTCAACATCCTTACGTCGTTGGCTATCTTCATCAAGCTTACTGCTACAGTTTTCAATGCCCCGTGTGCTTCCACAATCGCATCGTGTGCAGCAAGTGCTTCAAATTTATTTTCAGCAGTAACAAATGGAAGGCCAGTTAATTGGGCAATATGCGCAGCCACATTTTCCGAATATCCTTTTGGGGTATTAATGCCAGTACCCACAGCAGTACCGCCCAATGCCAGTTCACTTAAATGGGCTAGTGTGTTTTTAATGGCCTTCAATCCATGGTTTAATTGGCTTACATAACCACTAAACTCTTGACCCACCGTAAGGGGAGTTGCATCCATAAAATGGGTGCGTCCAATCTTTACCACGTGCATATACTGGGCACTTTTAGCCTGTAGCGTGTCCCGTAGTTTTTCAATGCCCGGAATGGTTAGTTCTACCAATATTTTATACGCCGCAATGTGCATTGCCGTAGGAAAAGTGTCGTTGCTAGATTGCGATTTGTTTACATCATCGTTAGGATGTACAAATTTGTCTTTGTCAGTAAGTGCGCCACCTTTTATTACGTGACTGCGGTATGCTACTACCTCGTTTACGTTCATGTTGCTCTGCGTACCGCTACCAGTTTGCCAAACTACCAATGGAAAATAGTCATCCAGTTTTCCTTCTAAAATTTCATCACAAACCTGACCAATCAGTTGTGTTTTTTCTTCCGATAATACTCCCGCATCAAAATTGGTCAATGCTGCCGCTTTTTTCAAGTAAGCGAATGCACGGATAATTTCCTTAGGCATTTTATTGATGTCTTGGGCAATCTTAAAATTGTCGATACTCCGTTGTGTTTGCGCACCCCATAATACGGTTGCAGGCACATATACTTCACCCATGGTATCTTTTTCAATTCTGAACTCCATAATTAGCTGAATTTATTTTGTAATACTTTTTGTAATGCCGCAAAAGTAGGTGAGTATGCAACTGAATGGCTGATTAGCATCAATGGAATTGCTAAAGCAAAGAAAATAACGATTGTGTGCCTTGGGCGTACCCGAAAATTATTATCATAGCTAGTGGAAAATTGGCTTCTTATAGAGTATTTCAAACGCCCAAAATAATCAACGCGAATTTTCAAAAAAAGGAAATGGTTCGTATTCAGTTATACACTAAAGGCTGTAAAGACAAGTGAACCTGATTGTTAAACGCAATAAATAGGGTGCAAACGCTCTAATGTTGATAGTTGGTCACAATAGCAGTCGAAGTTTAAAAACTTTCAACCACAAAAATGACTGCAAGCTTATCCAGAAAAGTTTGTTAGCCTACATTCATTTTGACGAACCTATCCAGGAAAGTTCGGAGACATCCGCTGTTCTTCACGAGCCTATCCCGGAAAGTTGGGAGGCATCCGCTGTAATTTCCGAGCCTATCCCAGAAAGTTCGGAGACATCCGCTGTAATTTCCGAGCCTATCCCAGAAAGTTGGGAGGCATCCGCTGTAATTTCCGAGCCTATTCCAAAAAGTTCGGAGACATACATTCATTTTGATGTACCTATGGGATGGAGAAACCAGATACCCGTTCAAGTTTACATGCCAATGGGATGGAAAAATGAGGTATCGCTCATTTTGACGAACCTATGGGATGGAGAAACCCGACACCCGCACATTTTGATGAGTCAATCTCTGAAAAGTTAGACACAACCATCACATTCCATGTGGCGCAAGAAATTTTTTTGCAGAATAAAAAAGCACCGTATGGTTTGAAGCAATAAAGGGTAGTACACAATGCAATCAATTGAAATGCTTTCATTCACTTTGATATTGCCTCAATCTGCCAACCATTACTAAGGTACAGGATCATGGCCATGCCCTCCCCAAGGGTGGCAACTGCTTATTCTTTTCATTGCAAGCCATCCACCTTTTATAAGGCCATATTTTGTAATCGCTTCCATAGCATAGGTAGAACAGGTGGGTACATAGCGGCACTTGGGGCCAAGCAATGGCGAAATAAACCATTGGTATAGCTTAATGAGCAGTAGCAGCGGCAGGCTAAGGAGTCTGTTGATGATTTTCACTTAACAGGTTTATTAGTTTGTCTAACACAATAGGCATCTTTTTGTCAATCAGCCCTTTCGGAGGCAACTGCTTGTCAATGTACATAAAAAACACCGCAATCTGTTGGTTCTGCCCTTGGGCATATTGTAAAAGTGGATGCTTTGTGGTTCTATAATATTCTCTCAATAGTCGTTTAATGCGGTTTCTGTCCACTGCATTTTTAAACTTTCTGTTGCTTACACTCACCCCCACTTTCAATCTTTCCGAAGGAGGCAGCGCTTGAGCATCAGTTATGGGCGGTACCCCCAAATAAACCACCTTAATGGGAAATACCAAAAATGATTTACCCTTGGCAAAAAGGAGTTCAGTTAGCTTTCTGCTTTTTAGTTTTTCATTTTTTTTAAAAGAAAAATCCTCCTGTAGGTTCAATTTATTGGTGATTTTTAAATGATTGAATACCAACAATAAAAAAGACTGCTCCAATTCGTAATCGGAGCAGTCTTGCACTAAATATTGTTCTTAACAACTAAGCCTAACTAAAATATTATTTCAAGCCTTTTTCGCTAGATACCGTCAATTTCTTACGGCCTTTAGCTCTACGTCTTGCTAATACTTTACGACCGTTAGCTGTTTGCATACGCTTACGGAAACCATGCACCGTCTTACGGCGTTTTTTATGAGGCTGAAATGTTTGTTTCATCTTTTAATAAAAATTAATTAATTCCTAAAATATTGTTTCCAACTATAGTAGCCACCATCACTACTATTGGCGAAAGGACGGCAAATGTAGGGGTTTAGTTGTCTTATTTTTTCATAAGTGTTTGATAAAAAATAAACCAAAACAAGTTTATGGCCATTTAAGCCAATAATCTACTGCTCAAAATCCTTGGGATTGATGGAAATTAGTGCTTAAAATGTCTTAAATCGGTTATCACCATGGCCAATCCATGTTCGGTACAGTAGGCTATAGAGTCTTTATCTCTTATAGAACCTCCGGGCTGAATAAATGCTTTAATACCTGCCAAGTGAGCCAATTGAACACAATCATCAAAAGGGAAAAAGGCGTCACTCGCTAGTACGGCACCTTCTAGATCTACCCCAAACTGTTCTGCCTTTGCAATAGCCTGCTTTAAGGCATCAATCCTGCTGGTTTGGCCACAGCCTTTCCCCACCAACTGCGCATTTTTAACCAAAGCAATTGCATTACTCTTGAGATGCTTGCAAGCAATATTGGCAAATAGTAAATTGGTTTTCTCCTCCTCGGTGGCGCCTCTTCCGCCTACTTCCTTCCAAGATGCATAGTTGCCAAGGTCATTGTCCTGGTGCAATACACCACCTAGCAGCGATTTGAATGGTGCATGAGCAGTTGCCAAATAATCGGGATTGAGGTTAAGCAATATCCTGTTTTTCTTGCTTTTTAAAATGTCTAACGCTTCTGGTTCAAAACTTGGAGCAATTAGTACTTCAAAAAATATTTCATTAATTGCTTCTGCAGTTTCGGCATCTATAGAAGCATTGCAAACTAGTACGCCTCCAAATGCGCTTTCGGCATCACCGCCCAAAGCCGCAACCCAACTTGCCTTTACAGTATCTCTAGCCGCTATGCCACACACGTTAGTATGCTTGATGATGCCAAAGACAGTTAATTGTTGTTGGTTAATTGGTTCTGCAAATTCTTGAATTATTTGAATGGCAGCATCCACATCTACAAGGTTGTTGTAAGATAATTCTTTGCCATTCAACTGGGTAAATGCTTGCGAAAGATTGCCTTTAAACACTGCTTTTTGGTGCGGATTTTCACCGTAGCGTAAAACCTTTTCTGCAATACCGTCTGTTGAAGTGATCCATTCTGGGTTAAAATAATTGCTTATGGCAATATCATATTCCATCACTGTTTTAAACGCTTTAGCTGCAAAAGCTTTTCGTTGCTCAAGGGTAATTACCCCAGCTTGCGATACAAGCAAATCGCCAAGCACTTTATAGTCGGTTTTGGCAGCAATAACAGTTACGTCGGCAAAGTTTTTGGCAGCAGCACGAATCATAGAGGGGCCGCCGATGTCTATTTTTTCTATAATGAGGGCTTCTTCGTTAGTGGTGCGAAGGGTTTCTTCAAAAGGATACAAATCCACAATTACTAGGTCAATTTCAGGAATGGCGAATTGCTGCATCTCAGATATATCTTGGGCAACATTTCTCCTGCCAAGTATGCCACCAAAAACAGCAGGGTGCAAGGTTTTTACCCGCCCTCCCAAAATGGAGGGATAAGTGGTTAAATCCTCCACTGCCACACAAGCAATCTTGTGTTGCTCTAAATACGATTGTGTACCACCTGTAGAGTAAATGGTAATCCCTAATTGTTGCAATTGCTCTGCTAGCAAATCCAGCCCGTCTTTGTAAAAAACGGAAATTAACGCTGATTGAATCTTTTTGTCCATACGAAATTACGTGGTGCGGCCTCGACTAGCCAAATGTTAGATAAAATGAGGTGCAAATGTAGCCTTGCAGCGTATGCGGAGTAGGGCAAAGTGAAACAGTAAATAAAGATTTGGAATTGCTACTAATCATTAATTACACTTAGCAAATTCCTTTTGTGAAATGCTAAATCAAAACCTCACACCAGATTGTAGCCTTCTAGTATTACAGGATTTAGGCAAAACCCAACTTTAATTCCATTCTAAACAATTGGAAATGGATAGTTTTTAGATGTTACCCCTAGTTTTACCGCAGTTATTTAGTGCGGATGGAGTGTGGTTTTTTATCTGTGCTTAAACAAAATAATTACTTAGCCCAATGGTATTAGTTACAGGTGGAAGTGGCCTAGTAGGACAGCATTTAATTGCATTATTGCTCCAAAAGGGTAAGCGAGTACGGGGTTTATATAATACATCTCAACCCTCTATGGTACATGAAAACTTAGAATGGGAACAAGCCGACATCTTGGATGTCTTGGACATTGACCGTGCTTTGCTAGGTGTAAATCAAGTGTACCATTGCGCAGCCACCGTATCATTCCATTCTTCTGACAAGCAACAACTTTATAAAACGAATGTATCTGGCACGACCAACATTGTAAATGCCTGCATAGATGCGGCTATTGACAAGCTGGTTTATGTGAGTTCTGTCGCGGTTTTAGGCAGGAGCAAGCCAAACATTCTAATAGACGAAACACAAAAATGGGAGGAAAAAAACAGTAGTTACTACGGAAAAACAAAACATTTAGCCGAGATGGAAGTTTGGCGCGGAACAGGCGAAGGGTTGAAAGCTGTAATAGTAAACCCATCCATCATTTTGGGTGCAGCAGATTGGACAAAGGGGTCTGCGGGAATATTTAAATCTGTGTATAACGAATTCCCTTGGGTTACCAACGGAGGAACAGGCTTTGTAGATGTAGTAGATGTGGTAAATGCCATGCACCAACTAATGGAAAGCAATATAGAAGGACAACGCTTTATACTTAATGGCCATAACCTTAGCTACCGAACACTATTTACCCAAATAGCCCAATCATTTGATAAAAAACCACCCCATAAAACAGTCACTCCTTTAATTGCAGCCCTTGTGTGGCGTTTTGAAGCAATAAAAACAATTCTTACAGGAAAAAAGCCCCTTCTTACCAAAGAAACTGCACACACAGCCCAGCAAACTATACGATACAGCAACCAAAAAATTTTAGGCGCACTACCTAATTTTACATTCACTCCTTATGAAACCAGCATTAAAAGAATTTGCGCAGAGTTGAAAGAGCGATACAGGCTGTCGCAATAATTTCTTCATGATTCATGCCAGTAAGGATAAAATTCCTTGAAAATTAGAAAATCAAAGGGGCATAAAAACCATAAGAATAGCATCACTTAACTCTGTAATGTTTTTTGCTAATTCCCTTGTGGGTCTCTTATGATTTTGATGTAATTGGCTTTGAAGTATGACCCTTTCTTAAAGTAAAATGGTCATCTATTGCGATTCTGTACTACTCAATTCCTGAATTTAAGTGTACGCTTTTTCTAGATAATTTGTTTTGCCTGTTACTCCAATAAAATACAGCGGTAAATACAAAAAAATGGTTCGGATAGATTGGAATAGCTCACCAGCCCCCTAAATAGCTAGAACGTTTTTCAAAAATAAATTTAGTAAAGTTTAAATTTGTAAAACGATGGGTAAACATGTTAAGAAAAGCTTGTCAGAGAAGATTAAGTTGATTG
>JAIXOJ010000162.1 GCA_027486835.1 Chitinophagaceae bacterium | reverse complement strand
TCAATGGGTATCAGGCTGTCGCGCCTTTCCAGCAAGTAGTTGCGGTATTCGGCTTTGGGCGGGCGGTGGTAAATGGCCCAAAAGCTTCGATAGCCCTCTTTGTTGCCCAATTCATACACTCGGCCACCGAGGCTGAAAACGGGGGCATTGTTTTTATGGAGCAGTTCGGCAGGCAGGTTGTCGTGGGTGCTTACGGTGCCATCGCTCATAATGTCGGCAAAAAACAAGAGGGCAAAATCTTCCGGCGCTACGCCTTTTATCTCCCGCCCAATCATCTGCACCCATTTGTCGAACACCTGTTTCAGGTTGTCCGGCGTAATCTGGGTACGGATAATATCGCCTTCCTTAATAGCAGCTTTGATGGTGCTGATAAATTCTTCTTCGTGGGTTTCTATTTTAAAGGAGACAAAATAAGTTCCAATATGTGCCGAGATGGCATCGAGGGCTTCTTGGGTATAGCTGCTCGCACTCTTGCCCCATTTGATGGTTTTCTTGGCAAGAAAGGGCAGCACATCTGCACTTTTCATGATGGCAGCTTTTCGAGTATCAATCACGCACAGGAACGGCGGGATGTATTCCCCCTTGTCCAAAGCCTGTTGCACATAGTGCATTAGTTGGGTAAACATGGCGTAGGTGCTGTGCTTAAATCCGTCTTTGGCTTCGAACCAGATTTCCTTCGTTTGTATGTCGATGAGGTTTTTGCTGTAGCCTTTCAGGCCGAGTGCCTTGATATATGTATCTTTTACGTCTTCTTCGGTGCGGGCGAGTTGTAGTTTATCGTAGAGCGTCATATTTTAATTGAGAATTGAGAGTGGAGAATTGATTCCTTGGCTTCGCAAAATAATGGAAAAATGATTTGTGTATGGTTGAATCAATGGATAATTATTTTAACTTCTTGAAAGTTTGAAATTTTCGGAGGTAAATACTAGCCAAGCATTGGTTTAAATATGATTTGGCAAATAATAGATTGGAAAGTTTTAGAAATTGCCAGATTTTTCTTTCCAAAAATGGAAAGTTTTTTTTGGAATTTTTTAAAACTTTCCAAGCAATTTCTTTCCAGCATTGGAAAGTATTTTTTAGAAAGTTGTAAAACTTTCCATTGTTATTCTTTCCATCACTATTTTTACGGTGATCTTTTTAAAAATAAAAAAGTGCGTCATGCCCAAAGATTTATCGCTAGTAGAGGAGTTGGTGTTGTTAACTGGCATTAGCCTACAGGATATAGCATCGTATATCGATACAAAACCTGCCAACCTTAGCCGATTTATGAACAATACCCGCTCATTACCAGCCCCTGCCATGATTCAAATGGCCGAATTGTTTACCCTGCTTCATGCGCTGCCCAGTACAGAACCACAGCCACCCACGGAGGATGAACGTGCCGAGTTGAAACAATTGGCCGCTAATTGCGATATCAAACGTATGAAGCTGGAGCGGCAACTAGAAAAGGTGGTGCGGGAGTATGGGCAAGGTATTCGGATGTTGCAACTACTTACCTCGTTAGCTACAAAACCAGAAAATAGTACCGAAAAGCGGAAGCGATGGCTGGCCGAACAGCAATACCAAGCCGAAACAAGAATAGAAAACAACGGTCTGGTGCTGCAAAAAAAATTGTCTGTTTCCATTGAAATGCTCAAACAAGAGGCGGCTGCCTATTTGGCGATTTAATTTCTGCCACAAATGCACGTATGATTGTTATCAAAGTTTTATTCGTGTGTTCGTATCAACATACCAAAGTATAGCTTTCATCATTGGTACACTCAAATTGGGATGAAATTGTACAATAACATCCCGAAAGTTGGAAACTTTCGGGATGTTTAACAGCGAGATAGATTCAAGAGCATTTTATATATCACCGAAATAGGTTGACATAAAAAAAGGACAGCCTACGATAGGGCTGTCCTTTTTAACCAATTCATGAATCACTTATTGAATCAAAAGCTTTTTCAAATTTGATTTATGTTGGTTGTCGATGGTTTGAACCAGGTACCAACCTTTAGGAAAAGTGCTTAGGTTAATGGTGGTACGGTTGGATTTAAATTGTTTTTGTTCGTAAACAATATGTCCATTGTTACTTACGATGGTCAATTTGGCCAAGTTGGGTGTGGTAATGGTTATTGATTTACTGGCAGGATTGGGATAAATAGTCGTAGCTAAACTAGAATTGGTTGGTAACAAGCTGGTGGGCTTAGTAGCTTTTAATGATTGTAATAGTGGGGTAGGAGGCGTAGCAATTCTTTGTCCAGCACTCGTATCTGTTACGATACCAAAGCCCGTAATGAAAACGGGGGTTTCAGTAGCAAGAAGGGTAAGTTTACCATTACTTGTTTTTAGTTTGGTAGTTACCAATGTGTCGCTACCAATGGTAGGGGTATATATAATGGCCGAATCTGCTGTTCCTAGGTCAAGGGTGTAATTGGCGGTTTGTGCGCTAGCGGTGGGCATATAAACCGTGTACATAAAGGTAGAATCATTGAGTGCGTACTCATCTGCAAGTGGGTTGAGGCTAAGGGTTTGGCTGTAGGCATATTCACCAAATTGTTGATTCGCCTGTTTGATATAATCTGCGGAAGGTCGTCTGCTGCGGTCGTTGTTAAGCAAGCCACTAGTGGCATAGGGTGCGCCTGAATAGGAATTATCATCGTACAATTGGTAGTAAAATAATTTCTGGATACCAGCGCGAGCATAGGCAAGGGAGGTACGCAAAATCCAGTCTGCTTGTGTGGCCAACACCGTTTTTGTACCCACTGCATTTACGTGATAGGGACTCCAAGGGCTGGTGTCATAACCCGATTCGGTAACCCAAACGGGTAAATCGTTTCCATAATCGTGGGCTACTTGCAAGAAAGCATGGGCTATCGAATCGGATAGTGATAACTCAGGAGCAACACCTCGGGAAGCATAGCTAGACGGTTTCGCTTGCGCATCGGAACTGTAATAGTGATAATTAATCACATCCCAACAAAGATTAACGGTGCCATCTGGTTTGAGGCCCCTAAATTCTTTGCACCAGTCAATCATGCCCCGCAAGTAATCAGTAGTGCACAAGGCAACGCCACACATCACCACCTGCATGGTAGAATCAGCGGTTTTCACGCCCACATTGTTACCCAGTGTATGTAAATGACCGTCATAAAAAGCGGAAAGGTTAGCTGCATATTCACGTCCTGTTTGGTAACCAACTCTGCCAATCCACCATTTGTCGCGCTCATTATCGCACTCAACGTATTTGATTAAATCCATACCAATTTTGAGGTAATTTTTTGAATCACCAAACCACCGTTGGCGTGCATCTACGCTTAATAAGGAGGAGTCAACACCAGTGTTACGGCCATAACGTGCTGCATACTGAAACGCAACTTTGGCTTGTTTGATATAAGAAGCAGGACTGGTTAAGTCATTGCCATAGGCTGTAGGAATATTATCATAATGCTGCGAACCTGAGGGATAGGTTTGTTCTAACCAAGAAGGGATTGTTTTTAAATCGGCCAATACCTCTATGTTGTTGGCTTTACAAGCCAAATAAATAGAATCGTAACTCCAGCCCCCGTTGTGGGTAGGGCTAAAAGTGTAATACCCCTCTGTGTTTTCCAATTTAGACCAATCCATATAATGCCTGAAACCAGAAAAAGATTTGATGGGTTTCAAAAGGCCAGTATCCACTTTCATGGCATCAATTGAGCCGTTTTCGAAGTTCCATTCATAGCCATTTACGCCGAACATGTCCTTTAATTTAACCGTTGGGTGAGTGAGCGGTGCTTTAGTGGTTGGGGCTTTGTACCATCCATAGAGTTGTAATTCAGAGGGGTAACAATCGCCGTTGCGTAGCATTAAGTATTTAATGCATTTTACTAATGAATCTAGTTTGTACACCCAAGGGTTAGCAGGGTTGGGCCCCACCCAAACGGCCCATCTATCGCCCCAGAAAGTGGCGATGAGTTTGCGGTTCCATGCACTGTCAATAGCATAGAGATAAGTGGGGTTGCTGGTAGATACGCCCTGCCAGTCGTACAAGCGAATGCTATCAATCTGCATTTCTTCGCCATCCAGAATTGGATAATACGCATCAAAATTGTTGATGATTTTGCCCCAACCTGTAAATACATTTTCGTTGGTTACATTGTCAGTTAAAGCACTAATGTCGTAGGAAACATTCGACAGTTGGTACCATCGTTTTCCATCGATAGGTATTTTTTTGTAAACGAGGCTGGTGTCGCTACCAGTGGATTGTGCGAAACCAAATACACCAAAAAAAACAAGGCCACAGAGAAAAAAGAAGAAGTGTTTCATAAATTTAGCGAGTTAATGAGTGAGTGATACTGCTAAATAAGGAAGATTAGTTCAAATATCCCAAATTAAATTTTCATTAAGATTTGGAATGTGTGCTGTTCGATGAACAATAATTTTTTGATTGCCTTTAATAAGTGTTAAGCTTTATTCGCAATTCGTGTATTATTGACTAAAGGGAATAGGTGTTTAGGCAAAAACACGACTAGCGTCGATACTGAAACTCGGAAAAATTCCTACAGGAATGGTATCACCATCAAAATATACATCCCTTAAAACGTAGGCATCATTTATTAAGTCATAAACGGTAACGGAAAGATATTCTGGGGAAACAATCCAATATTCACGCACACCATTTTCTTCGTAAAGCTTGTATTTGACTTTTACTTCTTTTTTGCTGTTGCCAGGGCTAAGGATTTCGATAATCCAGTCAGGCGCACCGAGGCATCCTTTTTCATCTATTTTGGTTTTGTCGCAAAACACAGCAATATCTGGTTGAACAACGGAGATAATTGGTTGATTTGACTGTGTACTTCGCGTATCTTTCAACCGAACATCAAAAGGAGCAGTAAAAGCTTCGCATGATTTATACTCAAGGTAATTGCCAATTTGGATACTGAGCTTAAACAAAATACGTTGATGTTTGGCAAGCGGAGCGGGACTCATTTTCCAAATCCATCCTTTAATCAATTCCAATCTCTCCTCAAATTCCCAAGTGAGGTAATCAGCGTAACTGTATTGTTTGGTGAGATCTAATTGATTGATGTCAGTAATCATCGCAAAGAGGGTGGTGTAATTAAGTAATTCGGTTTTATGGTAAGGTCTTTAGCTTAACAAATGCATTTTCGATGTAAATGGATGATGGAAGGGGTTAAGCAAATATTTCTTTGGCATCAATAAAGCATCCGTCAAAAATACCTACGGGAATGGAATCTTCGGAGAAATAGGTATCCCTCAATACAAATGCATTATTTATTAAATCATAAACGGTAACGGAAAGATATTCTGGGGAAACAATCCAATATTCACGAACACCATTTTCTTTGTACAGATTGTATTTGGCTTTTACTTCTTTTTTGCTATTGCCGGGGCTAAGAATTTCTATAATCAAGTCAGGTGCACCTAGGCAACCCCTCTCATCAAGTTTATTTGGGTCGCAAATAACACAAATGTCTGGTTGAACCACCGATAGGATGTTTTTATTATCTGGGTTCTTCTGCTTGTTTACTAAACGCACATCAAAAGGGGCTGCGTAAACCTCACAGGGTTTTAATTTTAGAAAAGCATATAGTTGTCCAGAAATATTGAAAGATATTTTCTGGTGATTTCTCAATTGGGCAGGACTCATTTTCCAAATCCATCCATGAATCAATTCCAATCTCTCCTCAAATTCCCATGTGAGGTAATCAGCGTAACTGTATTGTTTGGTAAGATCCAATTGATTGATGTCGGTGATCATATCTATTTTTTGGCGTAAAAATAATTGATTTAGCTAATTGTAAACAACTGCTGCAACACAATTAAATAAGATACCTAGAAATGAAAACGGTCTGCACCACAAGCTTGTCTTGTAGTACAGACCGTTTCCTTATGTACTGAATAGTATCATCCCCCAAAGAGTAGTACTATTAACCTTGTAATATTTGTAGGGATTTTTGAATGATGCCCACACACTCCAATATTTGATCGCTAGTGATGGTTAGGGGAGGGGCAAATCGAATTTTATCTCCGTGAGTAGGTTTTGCCAAAAGACCATTGTCTCTCAAAATCAAGCATAAATCCCATGCTGCTTCGGGATTTTCATGGTTAATAACAATGGCATTCAATAATCCTTTACCTCTTATTGTGCTAATCAGCGGTGAGTTAAGTTTGGTAAGTTCTGAGCGCAGGAGTTCACCCATTTTCGTTGCATTTTCTGCCATTTCCTCATCTTTTAAAACTTGTAAAGCAGCCATTGCCACAGCGCAAGCCAAAGGATTGCCTCCGTAGGTACTACCATGTTCGCCTGGTTTAATGCACAGCATTACTTCATCATCGGCAAGTACAGCAGCAATGGGCATTGTACCACCACTTAATGCTTTACCTAAGATTAAAATATCGGGTCTTGCATCTTCATAATCGCAGGCCAATAATTTACCTGTACGACAAAGACCCGTTTGAATTTCATCGGCAATAAAAAGAACGTTGTATTTGGTGCATAACCTTCTTACAGCACTTAAATAGCCATCATCGGGAACTACAACCCCTGCTTCGCCTTGAATAGGTTCCACCATAAAGGCTGCTACGTTGGCATCCTGTAGTTGTTTTTCTAAAGCAATTAAGTCGTTGTAAGGCACCAATTCAAAACCTGGCATATAAGGACCAAAACCCCTATAGCTGCTTGGGTCTGTGGAAGAAGAAATGGCCGCTAATGTTCTTCCCCAAAAGTTACCCTCTGCAAAAATGATTTTTGCCTTATTTTCTGGAACACCTTTGTGCATATAAGCCCATTTTCTGGCTAGTTTAATGGCGGTTTCTCCGCCTTCCACTCCAGTATTCATGGGTAATACTTTCTCGTAACCAAAATAATTGGTGATGTATTGCTCATAAGTACCCAACAGGTTGTTATGAAATGCCCTAGAGGTAAGCGTAAGTTTTTGGGCTTGGTCGGTAAGCGCTTTGATAATAACTGGGTGGCAATGTCCTTGATTAACGGCAGAGTAGCCACTTAAAAAGTCGTAATACTGTTTACCATCTACATCGTATAAATAAACACCAGCCCCACGTTCTAATACTACTGGTAATGGATGATAATTGTGTGCACCAAATTGCTCTTCAATATGTATATAAGCAGCACTTAAACTTGAAATTTCTTGAAACATTTTGTGTTGACTATTTTTTGAATAGTTAAGTAATAATTTGTAGGTAAACTGCTACGAATGTTGGTTCATAACAGTAAGGTGATTCAACAAACTACCAGCAGTGATGGTCAAGAAAATCTAGATTAAGCAAAAGGAACTCCATTAATTTCTATTTGATAGGTCGCAATAATAGTTCGTTTGTGCTTAATACTATCTGTTTAATTTGAGTGTAAGTGTTGTTTCAGTGAATTATATTGCTATTTTAATTTGTATGGATTGTGTAATTGTGGCGAAGTAGGTACTTTTTTGTAAAAGGATGCACTTTTTTTCTAAAAATCTAGGCTGGTAAGCACTATTTTGAATGATTTTATGTATTTAATCCTATTTTTTGATCAAAATGATGCTTTTGATACTTTGTTTCCCCTAAATTAGCAATATCGAAAAAATAAAACTGTATATTGTATTTATGAACATTTAAAAGGTTAGGCCCATGAAAACATTATCTCAAACTTGGTTTGCAGACGGTTACATTGATTTTGAACTAAAGAAGTACACCCTTTTGGCTTATTTGCAAGGAATCATTGCCTGTTTCAATGAAAACAAGTTGTATCCGCAACTGGCAGACCTGATTTTCCATTACAACAATTTGGTGGCATTTAGGGAAAACAAAAAGTATTTGCAGGAACAATTTCCGAAGCGACTGACTGGTGTTCAAATTCAGCAATTACAGGTGTTGTATGAAAACATGATAGCGGATGATGGGATGATGAGCGAATTGGAAGAGATTATCAACTTTTCTGCCTTGAAAATGAAGACAACCATCAATAACGGTACAGAGATTTATGAATTTGTGGAAAATAAATTAACCATAGAACCTATTGGTATTATGCCATTAGATCATAATGAAGGTTATTTTTTTCTTTGTTCTGGGGATGATACCCACACGAGGGTGTATCAATACCGATTGAGCATTTTTGAAAAACACGATGAACGATATAGGAGCATGAAAACGGATTTTGTGGATGTTTGGCAGCGGAACTATGTAAACAACCATTATTCCATAAAATCTGAATTGATACGCAATAGAAGTTTTTTACCCAATCCTGCCGTTTATGCAGTGGAAACGGAGCTAACTTTTCCGATAGAGGAGACATTATTGCCCATTGCAAAGCGCTCACTAGTGCGGTATTTGACGGTTCATGGAAATGCGTAGTGCAGCCATTTTAACTATAACAATCAATGGAGTGGTAAGGACGCTGGTGTAAATCTCAAGCTAGGACTTATTCCATTGATTGTTGCTTTATTTTATCGGAAATGGATTTGGCGGCAATCCATCCGGTTGTCCAAGCATTTTGAAAATTATATCCTCCAGTAATACCGTCAATATCCAAGATTTCCCCAGCAAAATATAAGTTGGGTTGTTTTTTACTTTCCATGGTGTTGGGGTCAACTTCTTGTAGCTGTATGCCACCGCAGGTTACAAATTCTTCTTTAAAAGTTGTTTTTCCATTTACATCAAAAGCATGTGCCGTGAGTAGTTGGATTAATTTATTTTGGGTAACGGTGGTTAATTCACCCCATCTTACTTTTTCAGTTACTTCAGCAGTATCTAGTAAAAATTGCCAAAGCCGCGTGGGTAATCCAAATGGATTTCTAGAGGTTAATTTTTGGGATGGTATGCTTTGCCTTAGAACTAACCATTTCTCCCTTAATTGATTTTCAGAAATATCGCCCAGCCAATTGATTAGTGCCCGAAATTTATACTGTGTATTAGCTAAATCCCTAGCCGCCCAAGCAGAAAGTTTTAGTATGGCTGGACCGCTAAGTCCCCAATGGGTAACCAACAATGGGCCATTTGATTGCCATTTTGTGCCAGCAATTTTTACAGAAACCTTTGTTACTGCCAAGCCCATTAATTCGGTAATGGGGTTTTTAGGAAGATTAAAAGTAAACAGAGAAGGAACAGGGGGCGCAATGGAATGTCCTAATTTTTGCAGCCAAGAAAACTTATCAACTGTGGCATATCCGCCAGCGGCAATACAGATATAATCGGCAGTGATGGTGTTGTTTTTGGTGGTTACTGTCCATTGCTGGTTGAATGGAAGTACTTCAACTACTTCTGTACTTTGTTTAATTTGAACCCCATATTTTGCCGCCTCCGCTGTGAAACAATCAATAATGGTTTGTGAGGAGTTGCTGGTGGGAAACATTCTACCATCTGGTTCTATATGTAGTTCTATTCCTCTTTCGGCAAACCAACTGATGGTGTGATTAGCATTGAACCAGTGGAAAGCTTTTTTTAAAAATTGTTGACCCCTTGGGTATGATTTTACCAATTCTGCTATCTCGTAGCATTTATGGGTAACATTACACCTACCACCGCCACTTACTTTTACTTTTCCAAGCAGCTTGTTTTGTTTTTCTAGAATAATAACTGTAAGCAAGGGATTTTGTCGGGCAGCATTGATGGCGCAAAAAAAGCCTGCTGCACCACCACCAATTACTACCAATGTCTTTGTCATAAAGATTGTTTATAGGATTATGTACATAAATGAATCGCAACTGCACAATTGATGCTAAGTGACTATAACATTAAGGCTGATCGCATTTTCTTGATGAAAAATAGGGTACAAAAAAAGCTGACTATCTGTTTGGATAGTCAGCTTTTTAATTTATTTACATAAGGTTAACGAAATAATCATTCAACCAATTAGTCAACTTTTGAAATTTTAATCATGTTAGTAGGCACATGTAAATGAACAGGCATGCTACCGGTGTTTACCACGATGTCATCTTTTGCCACAAGTCCTTTTGATTTTAAAATGGCCAATTGGTCAGTAATCATGTTGTCCATATTTGTTTCTTGGTCGAAGTAGAACGCTTTAACACCCCAACTAAGCGTTAATTGATTCACCAAAGATTTTTCTTTTGTAAAGATGAACAGTGGAGATTTTGGTCTGTAGCTACTTAGAATGAATCCTGTTTTACCACTTTGGGTCATACCAATTAATCCCTTTGCATCAATATCAGCCGCTAGTTTACAAGCATTATAACATATTGCATCGCTGTGGAAAGAAGGAGAATGTGGCTGAGGTTTTAAGTCATCTTCGCGGTTGTAGCGGTATTCTTTTTGTTCAACTTCGCCAATGATTTTGCGCATGGTTTCTACCACCAAAGCAGGATGTTTACCAGCAGCAGTTTCACCGCTCAACATTACCGCATCTGCACCTTCTAATACCGCATTCGCAACGTCGGTAATTTCACTTCTGTTTGGTTTTACGCGGTCAATCATGCTTTCCATCATTTGGGTAGCCACGATAACCGGTTTTGCACGGTGGATACATTTTCTAATCAACTCCCTTTGTATCAAAGGAATTCTTTCTACAGGAAGTTCCACACCCAAATCACCTCTAGCCACCATGATGGCATCACTTTCAATAATGATGTCTCTAATGTTGGTTAGGGCTTCGGGTTTTTCAATTTTTGCAATGATTTTAGTCTTGCTTTTCTTTTCGTCCAATTTGCTGCGGAGGATAACAATGTCCTTAACGCTTCTTACGAAACTGAGGGCAACCCAATCGCATTTTTGTTCGATGATAAATTCAAGGTCTATTAAATCTTTTTCTGTAAGTGCGGGAAGGGAAATTTTGGTATCTGGTAGGTTCAATCCTTTTTTAGAGGAAAGGATGCCACCAAGTGTTACTTCTACCCGTACATTTTTTTCCTTAGTAATGTCGATAACTTTTACCTCAATTTTACCATCATCAATCATAATGATGTTACCCACACGCACATCGCCAGCCAAATTAGGGTAGGAAACATAGATTTTTTCCATGGTGCCCACACATTTCTCGTTGGTAAAAGTGAGGATATCGCCCGCCTTTAAATCAAGGGCATTGTTTTCAATTTCACCCACCCTTAGTTTAGGTCCTTGCAAATCGGCAAGTATAGAAATATGTTGCCCTTCTGTTTCATTGATTGCTCTAATGTGGTTGATGATGGTGGCTTTGTCTTCATGGGAACCATGAGAAAAGTTAAGCCTAAACACATTCACCCCTGCTTTTACCAAATCAAATAGTTGGTCGTAGCTATCGCAAGCTGGCCCCACAGTTGCCACAATCTTGGTACGTTGCGATGCACTAGCCACTACTAAATCTTTTTTTTCCACTGGTTTCACAATATTCTTACCCATCTTATTAAAGTTTAAATTTTAGTTTATTTTGAGCATAAAAAAACCAACTAATTAATCAATTAGCTGGCTAATATTTTTACAATTTTCATCCATTCTTGACCAATCTTCTGTTTCTGTTTCACCGCTTTCTCCAGAGGGGTATAATGGATTTTATTATTAATAACGCCTACCATCACGTTGTGCCTACCTACCATTAAACTTTCCACTGCATAATAGCCCATGTGGCTGGCAATTAATCGGTCACTACAACTGGGCGAACCACCTCTTTGTATATGGCCTAAAATACAAACCCGCGTATCGGCAGTAGGGATTCTTTTTCTGATCACTTTAGCAATTTCTTCTGCACCGCCAAACTTATCACCCTCTGCTACAACAATCAGATTAACGAGTTTTTTACGCTTTTCTTTTTCATTGAGGGAGTCAATTAATGCCTCAACATCGGTTTCATTTTCCGGAATCATGATGTTTTCTGCTCCCGTTGCAATGCCACTGTGTAGTGCGATGTAGCCCGCATCCCTACCCATTACTTCTACAATAAAGAGACGGTCATGGGCATCCATGGTATCTCTTATTTTGTCGATGGCTTCCACGGCAGTATTTACTGCGGTGTCAAACCCGATGGTTACATCACTACCAGCTATGTCTTTATCAATGGTACCAGGGAGGCCAATACAAGGAATATCAAATTCCTCACTAAATTTTTGCGCTCCTTTAAAGCTACCATCACCACCAATAATCACCAATCCGTCAATTTTCAGCTTACGCAAATTATCGTAGGCTTTTTGTCTTCCAGCAGGTTCTTTGAATTCTAGGCATCTGGCTGTTTTCAAGATGGTACCGCCTCTTTGGATAATGTTTGCAACGCTTTTACTGTCCATGCGCTCAATATCATTTTCCACCATACCTGCATAGCCTCTTTTGATGCCATACACTTCAAGCCCATGATAAATACCTGTACGAACAACAGCCCTTACTGCGGCATTCATGCCTGGGGAATCTCCACCAGAAGTAAGAACCCCAATTTTGGTAACTTTTTTCTTTTCCATTAAGCTAAATCAAGGTTGTAAATGAATGTGTGTAACCTACACTAAGTGCCAAATGTAGGTGTTTGACCCATAACTGCAAAAGATAGCTCCAATATCCATATTTTAGCCACGCTGCATATTTTCTGCAACATTGGGAACGATTGAGTATAGCCACCATATAAAAATAGTATTGAAATGAATGTAATTATTACCGGAAGCAACGGATATTTAGGGCAACATCTTACCCAAAAATTTTTGGAAACTGGATACGATGTGTATGCTTTTAGCAGAGGAGACAATCAATTCTTAACCACCAACAGTCGTTTCCATTATCTATCAATAGACTTGACCAACAAGGAAGCCGTAATAGCGGCAGTAAAGGCTATACAACCAGATGCCATTGTACACAATGCCGCCATGAGCAAACCAGACCTATGCCAGCAAAACCCAGATGCTTGTGTGTTACAAAATGTGGGCACCACCCAATATCTATTAGAAGCGGCACAAGACATTAAGCCCTACTTTTTATATGTATCCTCCGATTTTATTTATGGGGAAAATGGACCGCACGACGAAACCACCCTTCCTGCACCGCTGAATTTTTACGGCAATACCAAATTGATGGGGGAGCAAGCCGTTATGGCCAGTGGGCTTACTCATGGGATCATGCGACCTGTATTTATATATGGGCCATCTGAGGGGACGATGAAACCAACGTTTTTGCATTGGGTAAAAAATAGTTTGGTGGCTGGCAAGCACATAAAAGTGGTGAATGACCAGTTTCGTACCCCTACTTATGTGGGGGATATTTGCTTTGGGGTACATGCGATGGTGGAAAAAAAGTATCAAGGAGCCATCAACTTGGCTGGGAAAGATTTGCTAACGCCTTATGCAATGGCTTGTGCGGTGGCAGCGATATTGGAACTAGATGCTTCCCTAATTGAATCGGTAACTTCTGACACGTTTCCAGAGCCCGTGGTGCGGGCAAAAAAATCTGGGTTGCTTACGGCTAAGGCTGAGCGGGAATTGAATTATCATCCTGTATCTTTTGAAGAGGGGGTACGTAGGACATTTCAAACCACTATTTAATAAAGCAGGGTGGGGGAGTGTGTTCTTTGGTTGGTACTTAAATACCCCCCCCACCGCACCTACACGACTGTAGAGACGCGATTAATTGCGTCTCTACAGTCATATAATGGCAATTCACTTTTGCACAATTCAAATTTTTTTGGATTTGCACCCAATGACTGTGCTACGATAAATACCTAATCTAATGATTAGCTGCATGACTGCATGGTGTTTACAGGTGATGAATTTATTGTCCAAACGATTCTGTGCCACGATGGCACGAATAAGACATTTTCTAAACTACCTATTTTTTCGTAGAAATGTTGCAAGAAACCTGTTTGCGTGGGAAATACGCATTTATTGGCTGATTTATAACTTGAAAATGGATTTTCTAGCACAAAATGCTTAGAAATGATGGGTTTAGTAGTTAAAAAACTGGGTAACAAAAAAAAATAGTTATTTTCTCGAAAAAAATTTGGGTGGTGTTTATCTAATCCTAATATTTGCTTTATGATTTAATATTTGTAATGCATGGCACAGTTTCCAATAATAGATTTTAAAGCAATTCGCAGCAATGAACAGACAATATGCACTGTTCAAGTAGCAAGCAATGTATTTCCGTTTCGTGGTGCTTCCACTCTTTCCGCAAGGCTGATGATGGGGCTTGTACGTTTTACGGACAATTCCCCACCTGTTTCTTCTTAATCTCGGTCATTTGTAGTGCTTTCTAAGTAGTATTTTAGTTCTCTTCAATGCCGATTAGATGAATCTCGGTTCCGATTAGATGAATCTCGATGCCGATTAGATGAATCTCAATGCCGATTAGATGCATCTCGGTCCCGATTAGAATATCTCGGTTCCGATTAGATGCATCTCGGTCCCGATTAGATGAATCTCGGTCCCGATTAGATGAATCTCGGTTCCGATTAGATGAATCTCGGTTCCGATTAGATGAATCTCGGTTCCGATTA
>JAIXOJ010000056.1 GCA_027486835.1 Chitinophagaceae bacterium | reverse complement strand
TCAGCAAAATAGTCGGCATGTTGCAACTGAGCCACATGCAACATCACCAAGGGCTTTATTGGGGAAGTAGTAGAAAAATCACGCACTGCTTTGATGCCACTGTTCAGCAATTTGCAGAACGGCGTAAAGTCATTATTGGTGATTTTGCCTATTGGCCACAACATCCCTTGGTTGGTTTCGTTGCCTATCTGCACCAACTCAGGTGTCAAACCCTTGGTTTTCAAATAGTTCAGCACATAGCTAGTATAGTTGTACACCGAATCTTGGAGGGCGGCAAGCGGCAAGTTATTCCAGGCAGTGGGCAGTGTTTGGTGGGCTGGGTCTGCCCAAGTATCGGAATAATGAATGTCAAGATCAATGGCCATGCCTAAGTTTTTTGCCCTGCGAATGGTTTTCTCCACGTCGGCAAGGTCGCTGTACATTTTGCCTTTGTTGAGCGGGGCAGTCCAAGCGGGGTTGTGCCAAAGCCTTACCCTGACCAAGTTGGCACCATGGTTTTTGAAAATCTGGAAAGGGTCTTGTATCATTCCAGCCTCTTTATACACACCACCGCAATCTTCTATTTGGTTAACATAGGAAAGATCTGCACCCATCACAATCTTTGTCCAGACATATTCCTTTTTTGTGGTATCGGCAGAAGCGGGTTGCTGGGAAGTACTTTTTTTGCAAGAGGCCAATATGCCAACAAAAATTAGTAAATGCAGCAGGGCAAGGCAAGCTTTCATATCGTTATTTTGAACAAACTTATGAAGGGGTAAGTATTGTTGTGGTATTTTAGGTTAAATAGCTTTTTAAATTGACCTATTGGGAATAAACAAGCACCTGCCATACTTTTTTAAAATAGCCTTTTTCTCACGTTCTTTTCAATAGCATGTTGTTATCAATAAAGCACCGAGAGGTAGTTTGAAACCTTTACTTGTATAGTGACTTTGATAGACCTACTAGCATCTTTTATCCTACATTCAAACATTTGAACCACTCTGTTCAGATGTTTGATTCACGGCACACTTACGCCAAACGGGGAAATAAACTCATTCAAAGTGTATTATTTTCTGTATTTATAAATCATCTTTTTCAATAATCACATCTTCAATCTTATCACCTTCTTTTATTCCCACCTGCTTAGGGTCTTCAACAATAATGCTTTTATAATTCTTTTCAAATTCTGGGTTTACAATAATTTTTAATTTTCCCTCATCTTTAAAATCTTTCGAGATTAATTTCCAGTTTACAATTATTTCATAATTAGTTGCTGAAGGTTTTATATAAATTGAATCAGAGGTAAAAATGTCATCACCAACCAAAATGTTTTTTTGTGGTACAACTTTTACTGACATTGATTCTGTAAATAAATAAACGTTAGTTATATGTCGATTTGCTGAAACAATATTTGCCCCAATACCATTGTATTCTTCATTACTTTTTTTTAAGTCATGCACATCCCCTTCGAAGTCAAAAAAAAGTTTGTATTCTTCTAGTGGGTCTAACCCTGTATTGTGTATCTGAAAATAAAATTCACAATAGCTAAGATTGACTTTTGTGCTATTCAATGATTTACTAGTAAAAAGGTAGTCTGATAAGTGATTATGTTGGTGCGCAATTGCCTCCAGTTTTTTACTAAATGTGTCTTCGAAAAAATCTTTTTGTTTGGAATGAATTATTGTTTTCTTAAACTTTGGTTTTATATAAATTTCATTCAACCCGTCTTTAAAAGTTACAGAAACACTTTTACTAGTTTTATAGTTTTGGCCATTTACATAGAAGTCGTGTGTATGTTTATTTTCGTCTATTAATTCAACAATATCTTCCCAAGAAAAAATGTGAACCTCAAAAAGTCCCTTGTTGATGTTTTCAATGTTTTTTTTGCGGACAAGCTCTTCTATTCCAGCGTCCTTAACTGCTGTTGTAGCGAGATATAGTTTTTTAAGAGGTGGTTGAAACAATTTTGCTTTTTCAATTTCATTATTAATCTCTTCTTCGTTAAATTGTTTATTTGAGTATTCGTCCTTGCCTTTACATTGAATACCATAATAATTGCTTTCACCAAAAGGAATTCCATATACATCAATACCGTGTTGAGCTTGACCCGCTCGCCCATTCTTTTTTATTTCTGGACAATTCCAAATTTCTCCCCATAATTTTTTACAAAGAGTTTCAAAGTATTGCCAATTGTTTGGTCGTCTAAGTGATAATGAAGCTCCCATTTAAATTATATTTTATTATATGGTTTTAATAATTTTTTTTTCTGATTTAACATCTAACTAGGTACTAAAAATAATTGCAATATTGCTGATTACTTAATTTATAATATGTATTTATAAAGACTAAATAATGTCAAACTAAATGTTGCTTTTTTTGTACTTTATTTACCAGCCTTTCCAATATTATTAATTAAGTCTTTTATGTTGTTGATTGAGTCAAAAACTTCTTTTGCAAAATTATTATTGTCAGTTTGATTAGTTAAAGCTGTGTCTGTGATTTTTCCATCTCCAAGAATTTCAAAAAGTAACTTTGTTTCTATTAATTTATTGGTTTCATTGTTTGTAAGATCAGATGTAGCGATTTTAGCAAGAATATACTTGTTATATCTTTCTTTGATACTTGTCAATGAATTTGCATAGTCCATTGTTGTTCGATATTGTTTTAGATACCATCCTGCGAGAAACTGCATAAAAATAAATATTGCAGATAATGTACTAAACAGAAATATATGGTGATTCTGAAACTTGTGAGTTTCAAAAAATATTGTGAATAGGAAGGTGCCATATCCAAGATAAGCTAATATTCCAATTAGAGAAATTAACAAGCCACTTCTTAATTGCTCTTTTGCTTTTCCTGTTAGATTATCAATGTTATGATTAATATCTATAATTGAGCTAACACAAAAGTTTTCAAATGTATTAATAGGTTTTTCATTTGTAGTTGTTTTTTCACTTACTAATTTGTTTTCAAAGTCAAAATTTGTAGCTTCAATTTTCTCTACAAATTCTTCATATAAGCCTGATTTGGAAGTGTAAGCAATTAGAAATGGTATAAGTTCAACAAACAAGAATGAAAAAAAAACCAAATAATAAACTACGCGCATTGTGTTATTGCGTTTAATAATTTCATTCAATGAATTGGTTTTTTCAATAAAATTAGATTTAGTTGAAAATATAGTTTCTCGCAATCTATTTTTTTCAACTTGTAATGTATTAATTAGTTTTTGTTGGTCTTCAATGCTAACTTTAATTCGCTTTGCGAATGGGCCATCTCCAGCATTACCACTTCCAATTCCACTTATTTCTAATAGCAATTTACTTTCATATCTATACAATTTATCATATTCATTTTGTATTATACTATCATAATTTCTATAAATAGGTTCAATTTTCTTAATTTTATTATTTAGAATTTCTGAGTTTATTTCTTTTTCAAACACCTTTAATTGTAGCGGAAATGCAATTGACAAAGAAATAAAAATAGATATTAAGATTGAAAGCAAAAACCAATAAACATTTTTTTGCTTGTTTGTTGGGTTATCAATTATAGTAGAAATAAGAAGTCTATTTAGAAAAATAACCATTATCCCCCACATTAGTCCTATAAGTGAACTAGATGATATGTTTTCAGAGATTAGTAATATGGCGTAAAAAGCAGAAAGTGTTGAAACAAAAGCAGATATCAATAACGAAATTCCAATAAGTTGAAATTTTACTTTCTCAAATTCAGTTATTTTTTCCAAAAGGCTTGTCCTTGCTCCTGATGCCCAAAATAGAATATTTTTTAGTTGGTTCATTTTTACTTGAAGTTTACGCAAATATTATACTAGAATAAATGTATGAGAGAGGTCTTACTAGGGTGTTCTTAATGTTTCTTTTAATTGCTTATTTTCAAACTTGAGCTTGTCATTGGTAATTGATCGTAACCAATTTAGGTACATTCTTTCTGGCATCTCTCTATAGCCAAGCTCAAACAGCTTTACATAATAGTTTTCCATCTCCTTGAAAGTAATGGTTGGTTTGGGATACTTAATCTTTCTTTCATGCAAGAAAACCTGTTTAAGTGTCTCAGCTTTTAATAATAAGGCTTGCACGTTTTGGGGGTGGTACTGTAATACAAGTTCGCAGCACTGTAAAATAAAGCCATCATAATAATTATGTATTTGGTGTTCGTAGGCTTTTGCTAAATCAAGTACGCAAAGGGCAATTGCTTGTTGGTTGCTAAGCGTGTCTAAATAAATGCCATTTCTTACAGCGTCTAATGGAATATAACCACTTGTTAAAATCCATGCATCCGTTGGAAAAGAACCGCTCGTTAATTCAGTATTGTACCAATCAAATCGTTGGTTTCTGTTCTTAATATAAATGTGATTTGGTGCAAGTGATAACCAACAAGTAGCGCCCAACTCGTCTGCCAATATCTTGTATAAAAAAGGAAGGCTGTGGCAATTACCTTGATGCGAAGTCAAAAGTTTTGTTACGAACATATTAGACCAATCGTTTTTGCCAAAGAAATCATTGAAATCGTAGCGGTAAGGAATGGTGTAATAGGTTTTAGATGGGGTAATGATTTTAATACTATCCATCAGTACTTTATAGATTGCCATATTAAGACCGAAACTGGTACTGTCGGGGCTTGTGTATTGGGGTATAGGATTGAAGTGTAGCCAGGTTTTAGCAAGAGCGGTGAGATCTTTTATGTAGGTATCAAAGGTTTCTTTATCTAAAGAGCTATCATAAAAGGTGTTTTCCACCCAAAAAACAGAATGTTTAAATGATTGCTTAGTTGGTGTCTTTATTTCTTTTGTTAGCGCACCAAATGCAGTTTGATACTTGTTAAATATTGTGTCTTGCGCTTGGGTACAAAATGTCAAGACTGAAATGGTGACTGATAAAAATATTCGATTTATCATTAACTTATTTTTAATTTATATCGAAAAGTAAATAAAGAATAAAGAAACTGTCATGTAAAGACCGTAAAAAAGCATCGGTGCAACAAGAATTAGATTTATACTTAATTTTCTTTTTAAAAAATAACGAAAGTGACTAACTATTATTATTATCGACATTGCTAAACCTACTAAATTCAAAGGCAAAAAAATGAGCCACCCTATAACCCTGCTTATAGGACCAACTAAAGGGATTATTTTTAACTCGAAAGTAAAATAGTACCTTATAACAGTCATAAGAAAGATACAAAAAGACAAAATTGACTTAGTCTCTATTTTTTGAGCCATTTTCATATTTAATTATTTAATGTAAGGATAATTGTAACCTTCTGTTAATGCTTTTTGATCTACTTTGGTATCAGGACCATTTAAAGTCAAAATACTGTTCAAATTTGCACCTCTTAACATAGTTTTTAACCCCATTCCAATCAAATTAAATCCCTTTCCTGTCATAAAATTACCAGCGTCGTATATATTGTAAAGTGTATTTGAATTCTCAAACTTGATAAACCCATTTGTGCCGTCTGGCGGGTACATCCCCATTGCAGTGTTTGCATTGCCACCATCTCTTGCAACATTTGCCATATCTGATGAAAAATCAAATTTTCCATGCCCTAAAGAAATTTCTGCACCTAATGCCCCTGCTGAAAATGGTATTTTTTTTAAGAAGTTGTAATCCTCCCTAATTTTCCCAATCCCTAAATCATTGAAAACATCTTTCATTCCTTGGTTGGAAAACGGGGTAAATAACCTAGTTTTATCTCCCCCATTCCAATCTGCTGTATATCTATAGCTCTTGTCGTCACCTTTTTCACCAATTATTGTCTGCAATTGGTTTTGGTCAAAAGTCTTGTCATTAAATTTGAGTTCTTTTCCAGATTCATCAACAACTTTATCTTCACCTTCTGCTTTTTCAACTTTTGTTATGAATCCACGTTTATCTGTATGCACAATATCTTGCGGTTTCTTTCCGTCAAAATCAACATTCCGAATTGGATTATTATTAAACACAGCGTAAGGGCTTACCGATTTATTATCTTCCCACAAAGGATCAATATTATATCGTCTGCTTGAGGTAGTGTTATTACTTGCTTTTTTGTAAACTTCTTCTGGATTAAGGAGTTTTACTACTTTGTGTGTCTTGATATTAAACAACACTGTGCCTACGCGTTGAATGCTATCCATATCAAAAAACTCTTCGTATTTTCCGTTAGACAGCGTTTCAATTTTGGCTTTTTTGCCTATTTCTTCAAAGGGGTTTGGTTGCCGCTCTTGTGCATGAGTTGTAACTAAAGTGGCATAAAAGAAAATGAGGGATAAAAGTTTGCGTATGTCCATTTTAAACCGTTTATTAGTGAAAGTATTTGTTTTTAAGTTTAACGTGAGTTTCGCACCTAAGATTGAACTACCAGTTTATTGTTTTTTTTCTTTTTCAATGCTTTTAATCCATTGATTGTACGCCTCCTTGGACATTTCCTTATAGCCTAAGTCGCCTATCTCTTTATACTTTTCCTGTAGGAGTAAGTAAAATTGGTAGGCATCAGGATATTTAGGCAGGTCTTTCAAGCTCGGCTGACCGGCTTCGTATATTTTTTGTGAAGCTATTCGTACAAACAAATTAGCCTCAATTAATTTTACCCTTAAATTATTCGGGTCGAGTGTTAGAATTTTTTCCTTTACTTGGTTGCCAAAATCATCATAGCCAAACAGGTATATATAGCCTATTAAAAAGTCATTTAAACATTCGGCATAGAGTTTTTGCTGGGATAAAGTATCTAAAAATATCTTGTTTTTCAAGACGATTGCAGATATGTAGCCAGATTGTATCATTGCATTTTGAGAAACAATACCTCCTTTTGTTGTTTCAAAATAGTAGAGTTGATTTTTATTGTCGGCAAACTGTATAAATGTATGTTCTGGTGCAAAAGACAAATATGCTTTTGCACCAAGTTGTTCAGCAACGGCTAAGTAAAAAAGCGGCATAGAATGGCATTGCCCTTTGCCAGTGGTTAGTAATTTGCTTACATACAATTGTTTCCTGTCTTTTTTTCCATAGTTGTCGCTATCATCGTAGATAAACGGAAGAAGGGTTATTGTCTTTTTAATCTTGGAATCATACACTTTGTTTTGCTGCGAAAACAGTTTTTGTATCCCGTAGTTTAGGGCGGTATTACTTTTTGAAGAGACACCTTCCTTTTTTAAAATCTGCTTTACAAATCCGGCATACTGCTTTATTGCATCTTCAAACTGTTGGTATCTAAACGCATTTTTATTAAAAGTATTTTCAACAAGATAGATAGCTTTTGTGATAGAAAAATTATGGGGGTCAAGTTTTAGTAATTCTTGGTAACTATTGTTGAATAAAGCGAGTGTATTTCGGTATGCTGCCTGTAATTGGTTTTGTTTTTCTATTTCAAGCCTTTGTTGTCTTTGCCATTCTTCTCGTTGCATTTGTTCGATAAATGCCCTTGATGTTTGTTGTTGGTTATAAGCAGGATCCAATAAAGGATAGCCATTTGGTGGATTTGGATTTACGTTTATTGGCTGAAAAGGGTTGAGTTGTGGCGATTGCATTTGTTGCAACTGCGAAAGTGTGGGTCTGTTGAAAAAGTTATTGTTTACTTGGCAATAGCCAAATAAAGGATAGTAAATAACAACTACTATTAAAATAAATAACGAATGTTTTAGCATGTTCAATCAATTTAGTTTGTATCAATTCTTAATCTATGATGTTTGTTGGTTTAAATGGGGGGAATGCCATAATTACTCCTTCCTACCATTTTCCGTTACCTACAAATATTTCAAAACCATTGTAATCTCTATCGTTTTTTCTTTTCAAAAAATAATTTTCACAATCTTGTGTGTTATATAATATTACTAGTATCAGCAGCAATAAGAAGACAATAGATTAACTATTTACCAGAACTATCCACTAGAATGACTTCTATTTTAACAGTAACCCCTTTCTTGAAATCTATGGTTACTGTTTGACTTTCTTTGCCGTTGGCAGTAACTTTAAAAGGTGCTTTACCTATTTTGTGGCTAGGAACTTGTATTTCACTCTTATTATTCACTACATAAATGGAGGTTTCTTTAGCGTTCGTGTCGGTTGCGGAAGCTTGACCTTCAAACAAACTACCATCCTCATTTTTTAACGTGATTTCAGCAGCATTGTGTTGCGTACCATCTTTAGGAATTTTTAAAGCAGCAAGCAAACCATTA
>JAIXOJ010000176.1 GCA_027486835.1 Chitinophagaceae bacterium | reverse complement strand
TAGTTGATGTGGTAATTTTCTACTAAAGAAAAACTGCTAAGGCTATTGTGGTGACAAATGTGGATTAATTTTATCAACTACAACTTTATTACTCACAAAGGTTTTGTCGGGTACTAAGATCCCATTTATTCAAAGGACTTTATTGATTCTGCGGGTCAGCCATTTGAAAGCTATCAATACGAAAATGCTTTTTTTTAGTCTATTGTGGACTAGAAAAGATGTACAATAAAGACAGTTTACAGGAAAACAACTCTGATAGTGTTTATAGATATTACAGCTCAAAATATCCAATGGAAAATGAAAAAAGCTTAACCCATTGCGAGGGTCCAATTATTTTCAAAGTAGTAAACAATTCGGTCTTATCCAACAATGTTGCTTTTGACAAAGTGATGTATCAATTTATCAACGGAGTTATAGAAGAAAAACCTTTTCAAACTGAGCGTTAAATGAGTTAGCATTATTAAGTTGGAAAAAATGACTGAAAATCGGCTGTTTTGCTCTAAGAGTAACTATTAGTTAACAATTCAGTCAGAAAATACAGTAAACCCAAACAAAGTACACCAACCCAGAAAACTAGTTAATTTGCGAAGAACAATTTATCTCAATAATGAATAAAAAATTGATTCGGTTTGACTGGGCAGTAAAGAAATTATTACGCAACAAAGCCAATTTTGGTGTTTTGGAAGGCTTTCTAAGCGAATTACTCTTTGACGATATTCGTATTGAGAGAATATTAGAGAGTGAAGGTAACCAAGAAACCGAAGACGACAAATTTAATCGGGTGGATATTCTTACCCATAGCTCAAAAAATGAGCTCATTATAATCGAAATACAAAATACTTATGAAATCGATTATTTCCAAAGAATGGCATACGGTGCTTCAAAAGTTTTAGTTGAAAACTTTTATTTGGGACATGAATACGTTGAAATAAAAAAGGTAATATCCATTAATATTGTTTATTTCGACCTCGGGCAAGGACAAGACTATATTTATAAAGGCGGAACTGTATTTCAAGGGATGCACTTAAATGACACGCTAACTTTATCGGGAAAGCAACAAACCGCTTTTCTTAGAGAAACGGTTTCGGATATCTTTCCAGAATATTACATAATCAAAGTAAATAAATTCAATGATGTTGCAAAAGACAGTTTAGACGAATGGATTTATTTTCTGAAAAACAGCGAAGTGAAAGATGAATTTAAAGCAAGGGGCTTAAAGCAAGCAGGCGAGGTATTGGATTTCATGCGACTTAACCGAGAAGACCAATACAGCTATAATCGTTATATGGAATACCTAAGCTACAAAGCGAGCGAGATCTTTACACTAAAATCAGTAGCAGAAGATAAAATCAAAGAAAGCGAGCGTTTAAAAACCCAAATAGAAGTTGCTATAAAGCTTATTGCAAAAGGTTTTGACAACTCAACTATTGCAGATTTAACAGGCTTAACTTCCGAGAAAATCGAAGAAATACTAGCTAACTCTAAGAAAAACTAACTGGGAGTAATATTCAGAAAACCAATAGCCCCCCTCCTACGCCATTCTATGAATAGGTAATTGTATAGTAAAAGTGCTACCCAATCCTAATTCACTGGTTACGGACAATGTGCCGCCTTGGGCTTCTATAAATTCTTTACTAATGGATAAACCTAGTCCCGTACCCTCTTTTTTTGAACCAGGCACTCGGAAATAACGATCGAAAATTTTGTCCAAATATTCGGGAGCAATCCCTTGACCACCATCTGCCACAGAAAACTGCATGAAGTCGTTTACCGTAGCAATTTTTAAATGAACAGTGGAATGCTCGTAAGAATATCGAAGTGCATTTGATATAAGATTGGTTAAGACCCAAGCCGTTTTATCGCTATCCGCCATTAACAATGGGAGGTTGTTGGCTATGTCCAAGTGAAATTTTATTTGCTTTTGTTCCGCCGCCTGTTTATTGGCATGGATAGCATATTGCAAAATTTCCTCGGCATCTGCTTTAATCACTTTCAGTTGAATACTTCCGCTTTCCACTTGGGTCATGTTGAGTAACTCCCCAGTTATCTTCAATAGCCTGTTGGCATCGTCTTTTATGCCGTCCAATAAACTCTTTTGTTCATCATTCACGGTGCCAATTTGTTTGCTTTCCAGCAATTGTACACTCATTTTAATGGAAGAAATAGGTGTTTTCAATTCATGGGAAACTGTGGCTATAAAATTGGTTTTGGCAAAATCGAGCTCCTTATAAGGGGTAATGTTTTGCAGTAAAATCACATTACCAATTTGTTTTTCCGCCTTTTCCCCAGTAGGCACAATGTTGATGGGGATAATCTCTTTTTGGAAATAACTTTCTTTTTGGTCGGCATAAATTTTAATGGGTGTATTAGGGATGGAAGCCACTTCTTTTGAATCAAACAATTCCTGGATAAGCATTCGCATAAGGTCGTTTTTTACGGCAATATTTTGTACCAATTTGCCCAATGCATCTTCCCTTTTAAGTCCAGTGATATTCAGTGCAGTTGTATTCATAAACAAGATCAACCCCAAATTATCCAGCCCAATTACCGGGTCGTTCATGTTATCAATAAGTGTTTCAATTCGCTTTTTCTCTATCATCAACTTTTCCAGATTGCTGGCTTTGTATTCTTCCAGTTTTTCCGCCATGGTATTAAAGGCAGTAGCCAATTCTCCAAATTCATTGTGGCTTTCAAAATGCACCCTTTGCGAATAGTTTTGATCGGCAATTTGTTTAATACTGTTTGACAGTTCCTTGATGGGGTTTGCAATATTTCCTGGCAAATTAATAAGCAATATAAAAGCTATTAGAAAGCAAACCGTACCTACTAAACTAATCCAAAAAATAGCCTTATCAGCAGTTACTTCAGCCAAACTACTTTTTCTACGAATGGCTTGCATATTCATCAACATAATGTCGGAAATATCTGTTCGCACAGTTTTGGTGAGTAAACTGTCCATTGGTTTCTGTTTCAACTGAAGGAAGTCTTGTGCTAATTTTTGGGTCAGTTCCTCCTCCCCCACTTCCGAAATATTGCCCTCCTGTCTCTTCAAATTTTCCTGAAAAGCTTCTAACTGTGGTTGCGCAGCAATACCATTATTCAATGCCACAAGCATGTTGCGTGTGTAATCGATGGTATTGTAATTATCCACCAAAATATTTTTTGTTTCAGCAGATAGTTTGTTAATATACACTGAACTCATGGTGGTAAGTAGTGCTATCATGCTAAACAATAGCCCAATACCTAAAACCAACTTCGCTTTTATCTTCATTTTAACTGAGTATTACTAAATCAATATTATTGGTAGAAAGTTTTTTCAATAAGTCGTTAAAAACATTCGTTGCCAAAATAACCCTTAGGAGACTAATGTGTGGTTTTCCAATACAAATAGTGGTAATTTTTCGTTCCTCGCATTGCTCCATGATGGTTTTGGCCACATGTTTACTTTCTATTTTAATGATTTCTGCACCCGATTCGGTGGCGAGTTTAAAATGATTAATCAGGTGACGTTGTTTATCTAGGGCAATCAAGTCCGCACTTTCGGCGGGGGTTTGCACATAGAGCAAGAACCATTTGCTGTTGTAATAACTGGCTAATCTGGCGGTTTTTCTGATGACCGTTTTTGCGGTTTTTTCATTACTACTGATGCATGCAAGAAACCGCTCGTGTTTCATGGCATCAGTTTTGGTAATTTCTGTTTCCACTTTTCGTTCCACCTGCGATGCTACTTCTTTCAAAGCAAGCTCTCTAAGTTGCAAAATATGCTCGCTTTTGAAAAAATTATTCAGTGCAGTAGCAATTTTTTCCGCCTTGTATATCTTTCCTTCTTTCAACCGAGTAATGAGTTCATCGGCTGTCAAGTCAATATTTACTACTTCATCCGCCCTGCTAATAACACTATCAGGAATTCTTTCCTGCACTTCTACTCCAGTAATGGCTTTTACTTCCTTATTTAAACTCTCAATGTGTTGGATGTTTACGGCACTGATTACATTGATCCCAGCATCCAAAATATCCATCACGTCTTGCCAACGCTTGGGGTTTTTACTACCCTCAATGTTAGAATGTGCCAATTCATCTACCAACACAATTTCAGGCCGCAATTGAAGAATCGCCTGAACATCCAATTCTTCTAACTCCTTGCCTTTGTAAAACAATTTACGGCGGGGAATAATGGGTAATCCTTCCAAAAGGTCATGCGTTTCCTTGCGAAGATGGGTTTCGATGTAGCCTATCTTTACGTCAATGCCGTTTCTCAATAGTGCATGTGCTTCTTGCAGCATTCGAAAGGTCTTACCCACACCAGCACTCATACCTATGTAAATCTTAAACTTTCCCTGTCTAGATTTTTTTATCAAATTGAGAAAATGCTGAACGTTGGCTTCTTTTTCTGAACTGTTATCCATAAATCAGTGAGATTAAATAATTGAAATCGGGTTGCATCACCGTCATTTATCAGCTAAACTAAAAAGAGAGGGGCTATTCTAAAGTAAGAACCCCCTGTGGAAATTACTAAAGAATGATGCCCCTCAAAAAATTAACCTGTTCGAGCTTTTATGGGTGATAAATATTTAAACATTAGGTAATAACGGTTATTTCCTGTAAAAAAATTCAGCATCTACATACAACGACTATTTATTATCGTCCCAATCCACATTTTTATCCGCTCACTTTCATTCCTTCCTGTAAATACATTGCTCTTACTGGCCACCATTTGTTTGTACCAAACTGTTGCATAAGGGTGCAAAACGTATCCCTCCCTTTGTTCCATTTCCCTAAACAAGGCGAACATTGTTGTCGTATCTATTAAAAATTCATTTTGAACTATTTTGGTAGGATGTAAGTCCATTTTGGTAGGGTTTATAGCTATTTTGGTAGGATGTAAGTCCATTTTGGTAAGGTGTAGGGCTATTTTGGTAGGGTGCAAGACTATATTGGTAGGGTGTAGAGCTATTTTAGTAGGGTGTAGGGCTATCTTAGTAGGATGTAAGAGCATTTAAGTAGCCATCCAAACAGGCAGGAGAAAAATTGATTGTATCATCTTATTTATTAGCCCCAATGGCTTTTTTAGCAACATTTCTTCCCTAAAATCAGTACAACCCACTAACCGAAACCATTAATTGAGCTTCCATTTCTGTAAGAACATCTTTAAAGCACTTGATTCTTTTACTTCTTTTTATATTCCCCTTAGTTTTCTATAGGCGAAGCTGAAAAAATTGAATAGAGCAATTGTTGTAACAGTCTAACAAGGCCATTTTTTTTTCCAACAAATTCATGGAAGCCTCTCTTTATCCTAATAATCGAATTATATCCTTAGGCTAATGGAGGTACCTGTAACTGCCCAACTATCTTAGAACGTAAAAATGTTTCAACAAGCTGGATACTACTTTATTAGATCAAGTGCAATATTTAGAGTTAGCACATTTACCCGTTCTGTACCCAAATAACCAAGTAATGGTTTTTCGGTATGGGCTGCCACTAATTCATTCAATTTAGCAACAGATAAATTTCTCACTTTGGCAATCCGATTCACTTGCACAAGTGCCGCTTGGGGAGAAATATGCGGGTCTAAACCAGATCCACTTGCGGTTACTAAATCAGAAGGAATAGCAGATTTGTCAACGCCAGGATTGTGGGCAAGAAAACTGTCAATTCTAGATTGTACGTCTTTTAGATAATCTGGATTGGTTGGCCCTTTATTACTTCCTCCCGCTCCTGCGGCATTATAACCCACCGCAGAAGGGCGGCTATTGAAATATTTATCTTCTGTAAACTTCTGGGCAATGTTGGAATAATATTCCTTATCACCGTGTTTCACTAATGCACCCACCCCTTTGTTGGGAGCAACTTGGGCAATTCCCAAAACGATACAAGTATAAATACCTGAAAAAAACAACAAACAAACCAATGTTAGCCTTATGGCAATAACGATATTCTCTTTCATAATTATAATTTTTTAGTTCCCCAATTTTAATGGGGTTCAAGCGATTAAAGGGGTATGGAGGTTTTAAAAAATGTACCTAGAATCTACCTTTTAATTTTTACCACGAATGCAGGATTAAGTCAATGATTGGTGTCAATCGAATGTTTTATTGTTCAGTTCCATGTAATTGATTTTGAACCGAAAATTTCATTCGTGTATTTGTGTCTGGCTAACCCCTTCTATCTAACAGCTTCATTTTCTTTCTAGAAAAATACGGATACTAACAAGTCGATTAGCTTGATGCCAACGAATGGCACTAACACACCTCCTAACCCGTAGATCAATAAATTCCTCCTCAACAATGCAGATGCACCAATGGGTTTATACGCAACCCCTTTTAACGCAAGCGGAATTAAAGCAGGAATAATAATGGCATTGAAAATGACTGCTGATAAAATAGCCGTTTCAGGGCTGTGTAGGTTCATTACATTCAAACCTTGCAATGCTGGTATTGATGTAATAAACAAGGCAGGAACAATGGCGAAATACTTGGCCACATCATTGGCAATACTAAACGTGGTGAGCGTACCCCGGGTCATCAACAATTGTTTACCTATTTCTACTACTTCGATTAGTTTGGTAGGATCGTTGTCTAAATCCACCATGTTGCCCGCTTCTTTCGCAGCCTGAGTGCCACTGTTCATGGCTACACCCACATCCGCTTGCGCTAAAGCGGGTGCATCATTCGTACCATCACCCATCATAGCCACCAATCTACCGCCCGTTTGTTCGCTGCGGATATAGTTCATTTTATCTTCCGGCTTAGCCTCGGCAATAAAATCATCAACACCAGCTTTTTCTGCAATAAACTTAGCCGTTAAAGGATTATCGCCCGTTACCATCACGGTTTTGATACCCATTTTGCGCAGCCGTTGAAAGCGTTCTTGTATGCCAGATTTAATGATGTCCTGCAATTCAATTACCCCAATCACTTGTTCATTTTCACTTACTACCAATGGCGTACCACCATTACTCGAAATAGCTTTCACATCATCTGCTGTAGCTTCCGGAAAAAGAAAGCCTGCAGCTTGGGTAATCTTTCTGATCGAGTCGGCTGCTCCCTTTCTAATTCTAGCTTGGGGTACATTAATACCTGAACACCTTGTTTCAGCAGTAAACTTGATAAACGCTACCTCATTTAGCGGATAGTTTTCCGTTTGTTTGCCACTGTTGGTGTAGGAGATGGTAGTTGTATCTAAAATTAAATGCCCTTTTTCCAATGATTTTGCCAACTCTACAATTGACTTTCCTTCCGGCGTTTCATCTGCCACTGAACTTAAAACGGCAGCTTTAATCAACTGATCTTCCTTAATGCCAGGTGCTGGGTAAAATTTGGTGGCTTTACGGTTACCAATGGTAATGGTGCCTGTTTTATCTAAGAGTAATACATCGATATCGCCCGCAGTTTCAACCGCCTTTCCGCTTTTGGTAATAACATTTGCCCTTAAAGCCCTATCCATACCTGCAATACCAATTGCGGATAATAAACCGCCGATTGTTGTGGGAATGAGGCAGACAAACAAAGAAATAAAAGCTGCAATGGTAATGGGGGTGTTGGCATAATCAGCGAATGGTTTCAACGTAACCGTTACAATGATGAACACCAATGTGAAACCAGCCAAAAGAATGGTTAACGCAATTTCATTGGGTGTTTTTTGGCGACTTGCCCCTTCTACTAGCGCAATCATTTTATCTAAAAAACTTTCCCCTGGCTCGGTAGTAACTTTCACTTTAATGGTGTCTGACAATACTTTCGTACCACCCGTTACACTGCTTTTATCGCCACCCGCTTCGCGAATAACTGGTGCACTTTCGCCAGTGATGGCACTTTCGTCAATGGTGGCCAATCCTTCAATTATTTCACCATCGGAAGGAATGATATCTCCCGCCTCGCAGAGGAAAACATCCCCTTTCCTCAAATTAGAAGAAGGCACCATTTTAATCTCGTTTACAAATATTTCCCCCACAGATTGAATCCATTTGGCGGGGGTTTCCTCTCTTGTTTTGCGCAAACTATCCGCTTGTGCCTTTCCTCTTGCTTCGGCTATTGCCTCTGCAAAATTGGCAAACACCAATGTGATGAACAATATAAAAGTAATGGTGGCATTATAGGCCAAACTACCTTGATGAGTTTCACCAGTTAAAATCCACACACACACGCCAGCCATCACTAATGTGCCTACCCAAACGGTAAACATCACCGGATTGCGATACATCTTACCGGGGCTTAGCTTAACAAAAGATTGCCATAAAGCTTCCTTCACCAATGCCCCTGTGAACAATTGATTAGACTTTGAAATCATTTTACTATCATTTAAATTTTTTATTTATTACTTCCCCCACTATTTTCAAGACGACTGTATTGATCAATAAGCTTATAGTTGGGAAGTTTATCCAGTTAAAGTGCAACCTAATGGAAGTATTCTGCCAATGGACCGAGGGTCAATGCAGGGAAAAAGGACAAGGCAGCCACTAAAGCAATTACCGCAAAAACCATCACACCAAACGTGGTCGTATCGGTACGAAGTGTTCCTGCGCTTTCGGGGATATATTTTTTGTTGGCCAAAATGCCTGCTATAGCTACTGGACCAATAATGGGCAGGTATCTACCTAGAAGCATTACGATACCACAAGCGATGTTCCAAAATGGGGTGTTATCTCCCAACCCTTCAAAACCACTTCCGTTATTAGCACTAGAGGAAGTAAACTCATACAGCATTTCTCCAAAGCCATGATAACCAGGATTATTCAACCATCCACCGTAAGTGGCCTGATCGTGCGCATATAGATAGCTAGAAATTGCTGTACCCACCAAAATTAAAAAAGGATGGAGCAACGCAATAATCATGGCTATTTTCATTTCTCGGGCTTCAATCTTTTTGCCCAAAAATTCGGGGGTTCTTCCCACCATTAAGCCACTGATAAATACGGCGAGTATGATAAAAATGTAAAAACTTAGAAACCCTACACCCACCCCGCCATAGAATGCGTTGATCATCATTCCCAACATGGCAAACATACCTGTCAATGGTGTAACACTATCGTGCATGGCATTTACCGAACCGTTACTGGTACAGGTAGTATTTATCGCCCAATATGCCGAAGCAGCACTTCCAAATCGCACTTCCTTGCCTTCCATGCTACCCATGTTTTGTTGGATGCCCAATTTGGCAATAGCAGGATTACCCTTCATTTCCATTACAACGGATGGAATTGCCAGCAATAAGAAACCAAACGTCATTACCCCGAAAATAACCCAAGACAATCGTCTTCTTTTAAGGATGTAGCCTAAGGCAAATACCATTGAAATGGGTATTAAAAGAATCAAGACTGTTTGAATGATATTCGTACAATAATTGGGATTCTCTAGAGGGTGGGCAGAGTTGGGGCCAAAAAATCCACCTCCGTTTGTACCCAATTGTTTGATGGCCACAAAGGCTGCCACAGGCCCCCTGCTTACTTGCACCGTATCGCCTTGCATGGTAATCATGGTTTCTTTCCCTTTAAATGTCATTGGAGTACCATACCACAAGAGCAAAACGGCAACTACTAAAGAAATAGGAAACAGGATTCGGGTACAACTGCGAATGAAAAGCGTATAAAAATTACCCAACAGCTTTTCGCCATTTTCAGACTCGCTTTGCGTCTTCATGGCAAAAAACACAACCGCACAGATGGCCATACCACATCCTGCACTAATAAACTGGAATAACATCAGCACGAGTTGCCCCATGTACGACATGCCTGATTCGCCGGAATAGTGCTGCAAATTGGTGTTTGAAATAAAACTTACCGCAGTGTTGAATGCTAAATCTGCTGACATGGATGGATTACCATCAGGGTTTAAGGGCAACCAGCTCATGTTGGTTAACACGAACATGGCTAACAAAAACCAAACTAAGTTGATGGTTAAAAAAGCCGTGAGATGTTGTTTCCAATTCATCTCTTTGGCGGTGTTAACCCCGCTTAATCGGAAAAATAAGCGGTCTAAAGGGTTAAAAATAGAATCGAGCCAAGTGGTCTCGAGGTTAAAAACTTTGCCAATGTACCTGCCTAATGGAATTGCTAACAAAAGCAGCAAGGCAAACATGGCCAAAATCCCTACAATTTCTGAATTCATGATGCTGTAATTAATTTTTTTGGAAATCATCCAACTTAGATTTTTATGCTGTAATCAAATAATGATGGCGTTCATAAAAACAAAGTGGAATCAGTTTCCTTTTTATAAATGAAGAAAATACCTAGCTTTCACAAACACTAGATACATGGTGAACAAACCGCCCAATATGCCGATAATCACAAGAAGTCTATCCATCCAAAGAACTGCCCGCTCATTTTTCATAACTAGAATTTTTCGGGCTTTACTAATACATAGCACATATACACAAACACGGCTAGGGTGATGACAAATACATAAATCATACTGCTAAATTTTACTAAACGTTTGAATGGCTTTAAAAAACAAAACAAAAAAAGCAACACCTGTCGCAACCAAGATGGACAACATCATTTCGCTCAAATTTTAAGATGAATAAATACGATACAAAATGCCTACGATTGCAATCATAGCATAGAAGGCTAAGAGATAAGGCCAAGGCCGCTGTCGATCGTTCCAAGTACTCAGGTTATTTTTCATCATCCTCATTCATTTGATTGCTAGTATAGTTGCTAATACCGAACCAGAATGGCACAACATGGCTGAAATGCTTACCAGCAAAGGGTTTCAGACAAATAGGACATTTTGGCTAAGGTCAAAACCATTTCATTTTGGCATGGTAATGCCTAACGAATTGGAAAAATGCGCTTGTTTTTAGTGGGATTGATTGGGCAGTAGATTTATTAGGTGTTTGTTCTTTTTTGTAATACTTACACTCTCCTCATCCATGGATTTGCTCGTTTAGTAAACCAAAATGTGGTTAACCAGATTAAAATTGATTCTTCTACTTGCTACTTTTAGTAAGACAATTCTGAATAAGTCCTTCAACCAATAATTCCTGTTTCGGGAATCCCCCCGCATCGAGTAAAAATCGGTGCGAGGGGGTAATATTAATTAGTGAATACGATCGCCACGAACTTCTAGTGACTGCATGATTCCCGATTCGAAATGAAGCCATTCTTGCCAGCGGGCGCGTACAATGTCTTTGGGCATGTAGGTTTCTGCCAATTCAATAAACAAGGTGTAATGACCAGCTTCGCTTTCCATAAAACGACGATAGAAATTGCGCATGTAGGCATCATCTAAACCCTCACTTAAGCGTTTGAACCGCTCGCAACTGCGGGCTTCTACCAATGCCATGGTTAATAATTGATCTAGCAATCGGTCTTCCTCCCTCCCACCGTTTCGTTGGAAAGTAAGGAGTTGATTTACATACAAGTCTTTGCGCTGCCGACCTAGGTTTAAACCCCTTTTCTTTAATTCATTTAGCACCAATCGAAAATGCCCCCACTCTTCCGTAACAATTGGGGAGAGGTCAAATACCAATTTGGTGCGGTCGGAATAACGCTGGATGAGTGAAATGCAAGTGAGTGCTGCTTTTTGCTCACAATAAGCATGGTCGGTTAATATTTCTTCCAAATTCATAGCCGCTAGATTCACCCATCGGGGGTCTGTGGGCAAATGAAGACCTAAAATATTCTTGGTATCGGCTGAAAGCTGCTGTTCTTCTAGTATCATACGCTTAAAAAATAAGGGGCAAAAATAGGTTGATGGGATTGGATAAGTTGAACTTGTTGAGGGAATACCGTACTTGGTAAAGTTGTTTAAGAATGGAGATTTAGAAATGCTTAGTAATAATCTGCATGGGCGACTTTCAACTAGCAAAATATGAAAAACATCCTTTGTTTTAATCAACTAAAACCAATTCTATTTCTGTATGAATTTGTTGAACTAAGAAATCTTTAAAGAAGCCTTTTAAGCTAAGATCTTCATCTAAATCAGGCCAGTGGATACCAGTTCCATCTGCTATTATTTGATAATTTTTTAAAGACTCTTCTAAAACATTCGTCAACCGTTTGTACTTTTTAGTCGGAACTACAAACGAATGTCCATTATTCAAATGAACATACATTTTGTCAAGGGAAATGCTAAACCTTATCGAAGTTATTTTCAAGTTTTCTTTGAAAATAATATTTTCGATTGAATCGTATTTATTCACCAAAGTATTCATTCCATTTTTTCTTTAAAGTTATTACCTCTTCGTTTATTATTTCCATAATTTGTTTAATTTCTTTTGCTTTGAAACCGTGCATATAGGCAATTACAATTTCCGGCTCTAACCAAACTTTTCCATTTGCATCTCCCCTTACAATGTGAACATGTACTGGTTCATCGTTTTCATGACTATAAAAATAAAACCGAAAACCATTAATAATAAAAATCGTTGGCATTGATATTTTTTATTAAAGCATTATTTATCATTAAATTGAATTGAATGAAATTTATTTGATTAAAAAGGGAGTGTCAAATATAGAATGTATTAGGTTGAAAAAATTCAAATGCAGAGGACTCTCAAAAATTATTTTGATTTCAAAATCAATAAAAAAGTTACCCAAAAAAGGAAAGAATATTTAAGCTTATGGCACATTTAGTACAATAAGAACTAAGCAAACATCTGTTTCGAATCAATAGTAAAGTCGCTAAAGATGCCTACTGGTATGGCATCACCCGCCGAATAATTGTTTCGCAATACAAATACATCTTTAACTAAATTGTACACGGCCACTGATTGATAAACTGGGTAAACAATCCAATATTCTCGTACTCCATTTTCTTCGTACAACCTGAATTTGTCTTGTATCTCTTTTTTATTGTTTCCTGGACTAAGAATTTCAATGATTAAATCTGGCGCACCTACACAACCTTTTGCATCTAGTTTAGACAAATCGCAAACCACAGAAATGTCTGGTTGTACCACTGAAACAATAGTAGTGTCATCGGTTTGTTTTTGCTTGTCAATCAACCGAACATCAAATGGTGCTGGATATACTTTACAGGGTTTGTTGTTTAAGTAAGCATAGAATTGACTTGCCAATGAAACAGAAATTTCTTGGTGCTGCCTTAAGGGTGCTGGGCTCATTTTCCAAATCCAACCTTTTATTAGTTCCACCCTTTCTTCAAATTGCCAGGTGAGATAGTCTGCATAGCTGTATTGCTTGCTGAGATCTAGCTGATTAAAATCTGTTACCATAATCCAATTTTGCGCGTAAAATAAGTTGTTTTTTAAATCGCTTATTGCTAAAAAATACTGTTCTGAAATGGATATTGGTGGAGCTTGGCTTGTGAACACTTTTCAGATTGAAGTGGCTATCAGTCAGCTTTATATTACATTAAAATAGTACTACTTACCAACCATTAATTCCATTTACGATAACAAGTACTAGATAAATATGGTAAACCCATGCAGCAAAACGGCAGATTTGCAAACACTGCGGCGTATGTCTAGAGACATACGCAGAGCGGTACTTTTTATGGTAGAACTCTACTAATAGTCAGGTTTTAACGAAATCTCAAACTGAAAAAACAACTTAATTTATTAAATATCTCCTATACTTGCATCCAGAAAATCTAATCAATGATATTTTTGTCAAACTTGAGTCTTAGAAAATAACGATTGAACGCCTATTTGAGTCAGGAGTTAAACTAAAAAATTATAAATCACATAAACGCATGGCTATTTTTGTTAAAGGTTCAAAAGATTCACCACAAATAAATTTTGAAATAGAGAGCTTGCCCGCAATAAAGAAATATGCCCCGTGGGAGAGTCCACATTATAGTCGAATGAATAGGAAAGTAGATAGAGCTTTCGGAAAAAAACCAAATGATCCAGATCAATCACACTGGATTTTTATTTTAATTATTGCGTTGATTATAGGATTCATAAAAGCAGCTTTGAAGAGTCATTGATTCACTAAAGCTTAAGGTTAATATCATAAAAACAATAAAGCACTTGAAAATAGTTATTTTTCAATTTATTTTTTTCCAAAAAAAGTGATTTATAACTTTACAGGTTAAATATAAATACAATATTTTAAATACAACGAATGTCCATTTTCTTTAACCATTTTTGGTTTTTCTATATTCAAGTTTTTGCCAAACTCTATAAAAAAATACCTTATTAATACCATTAACTTAAATTAATATTTTCGCGCTATGATAGAGAATTTACTCAAGAATCTAAATGACAAACAAATTGAAGCAGTTAAGGAAACAGAGGGGTATGTTCGTGTAATAGCAGGTGCTGGATCTGGAAAAACAAAAGCACTAACTACACGCTATGCATACATTGTAGAATGTCTAGGCATAAATTCAGCGAATATTTTATGTGTAACTTTTACAAATAAGGCTGCAGAAGAAATGCGAAGACGTGTAAAAGCAATTATTGGAATTAAATCTGATGTCAGTTTAATTACAACTTACCATGGTTTTTGCTCAAAATTTCTTAGAGAGGAAATATACAAAATAAACTACCCTAAAAATTTCATAATATTAGACATTGAGGATCAAAAATCAATACTTAGGGAGGTTTACGCGGAATTAAATTTGACTTCTAAAGATAAAACATTCAAGCAGGCATTGAGAGAAATAAGCATTAAAAAAAACCATGCTAATTATTTAGATTTTATATTGGGTAATAAAAAATTCAATACTTACACTGACATTGATAAAGTTTTTCATGCTTATTTAATTAAGCAAAAGAAAAATTTCGCATTAGACTTCGATGATTTACTAAACTATGTATTATTTATTCTAGATAACAATAAAGATGTATTAACAAAATGGCAGAATAGAATACATTACATCCAAGTTGATGAAACGCAGGATAGTTCAATAAAACAATTCTTACTAATTGAATTGTTGGCCAGAATCAATAAAAACTTATTTATTGTTGGTGACCCTGACCAGGCTATATATGAGTGGCGAGGTGCAATACCAGAAATTCTAGTAAATTTTGATAAAAAATTTACTAATGCCAAGACAATATTGATGAATCAAAATTATCGTTCAACCCCTAATATTTTAAAGTTAGGAAACCACATAATCAGAAACAATAAAATTAGAGTTGAAAAGGACATGTTCACTCAGAATCAACAAGGAGTGGATGTAGTCCATTTTCATGGACAAAATGAAACGGATGAAGCTTTGTGGGTGATAAATGAAATTAAAGAGTTGCACAGAAATGAAGGAGTCAAGTATTCTGATTTTGCAATTTTATATCGAGCAAACCATGTTTCTCGCAGTATTGAGCAAATTCTTATTAAAGAAAATATCCCATATGTAATCTACGGTGGAACACGATTCTTTGAAAGAAAAGAAATCAAAGATATTCTCGCATACTTAAGATTAATACATATTGGAGATGATTTATCGTTTCAAAGAGTAATAAATCATCCAGCAAGAGGATTAGGAAACAAGTTTGTAGAAAAAATTTCAAAATATGCAAAGATGGACAATACGACTCTTTTAATTGCGCTTCAAAAAAACATTGAACAACAAGAACTTAATCGCATTGGAGCAATTGACTTTCTAAATTTAATATCAGGTTTTCAAAGTTCTTCAAAAAACAAAAGCATCTCCGATTTGGTAAATGAAATTCTGGAAAAAAGTGGACTTAATGATTACTATATAGCGGACGGAGATACAGACAGATTAGAGAACATCCAAGAGTTTGTTAACTCAATTATTCTCGTAGAAAAAAAAGAAGGTGACGAATTAAATTTACAAGACTATCTACAAGAGATATCGCTATATACTGATATGGATCTAAAAGATGATAAAATTGAAAAAGTAAAACTAATGACAATACATACCTCTAAAGGACTCGAATTCCCGTATGTTTTTTTGTGTGGTTTTAGTGAAGGCATATTACCCAATGCAATGGCTATCAAAGACAGGAAAAATAGAGGTATAGAAGAAGAACGTAGATTAGCATATGTTGCAATTACAAGAGCAGAAAAAAAATTTTACATGACTGAGTCAGAAGGGTATAATTTCAATACATCTACAAGTAAATTGCCTTCTAGATTTTTATTCGAATTAGACGAAGCATTTTATATTCGTAAAGGTGAACTTAATCAAGATATTATTGATGAAGCAAAAGAATTCGTGAAAAGAGAAACTGAGAAAAGTACTGAAGTTATTCAGTTAATTGTTGGTGATATGATTAAACATCCAGTATGGGGAAAGGGAAAAATCATTGAAGTAAATAGTGAAAAGGAAGAATATATTATTGAATTTTTAAGCATTGAAAAGATAAAGCCAATAAGCTTTAGTTTTAAATTGCTACAAAAAATAGATTTGTCTGTATCAGACTAAAACTACTTTGTTGGGAGTGATGAAACTTATCATGTTTTGCATAACCGGATAAAGACGATTTTCCCAATCCCATGTCTAACCAGCTTCACTAAACCAATTGCTTACAACCTTTAATGATTTCCAAAGTATTTACGGCTACTTCTATCCAAAAGCAATTTTCTTTTCTGGATTGGTTGCTCTCCGAATGGGATTAAGCAATTACATTAACCAGTTTAGAACACATGCCTTTTGTATTTCGCTTTGCAGTGTTCATTTTATTTGTAGCAAAGGTTCGTTTTAGCTTGCCTTAGCTTTATTTTATTAAGTGCATACTTATATCTAAGCATTTATCCCTCAGATAAGCCAAACTTAGGTTCTTCTAACTGCTTACATACCCTAAAACCCTACTCACATCCATCCGCTTGCTCACCCATTTGCTTATTCCCATTGCAAGCTTTTTCAGCTTATCGAAACACAAACCCCGAACTGCCATTTTGTCCTTAGCCGTAACATATATTCGCTTAGTTGCGACAAACTGACTCCTTTTGAGGCTGCTAACTCCCCTTTTGAGGCTGCTAACTCCCCTTTTGAGGCTGCTAACTCCCCTTTTGAGGCTGCTAACCTCCCTTTTGTGGCTGCTAACTTCCCTTTTGAGGTTGCTAACTTCCCATTTGAGGCTGCTAACCTCCCTTTTGTGGCTGCTAACTTCCCTTTTGAGGCAACTAACCTCCCTTTTGCCCTTTTTAGGCTTTTTGAGATGCCATCTGAGTGATTTTTCCACCCAAAAAATTTTTTTTGGTCGCATAAATACCCTCCCTCCTTTTGGTTTCTAATCAATTAAATCATCAACTTATGGGAAAGAAAGAATCTAAACGTAACTACAACATGTCGGATGGAAGACTTGTAATTGAATGCCGTTCAAAACTAACATCGGCACGAAGGGACAAAACAGAATTTGAACAAAGAAACATTAAAGAAGCAACCCATTATGCTCCCTTTGAAACTCAAATAAATGCCTTTTCTGATTTACCTACTGATGTGGAAGAGGGTGGAATTAAACAAGAAGCTACAGAGGAAAAAAATAGAATTGGGCAAACTTTATAATCACAAGAAAATGGTTTGCGAAAAAGTCGCTATAATCCTTGTGGTTCCCTCGCTTTTGGAGCTAGGGTCAGGCTGAGGTATAATTCGCAAACCATTTTCTGTTCAGTGTAAATACCAAACTAGTCAGCTTACGTAGTGATTATCAGAGCAGTAACACACTTTAGAATGCTTTTAAAAAGTCCCCTTGCCAGAATGGCAGCAATTATGTTAATGCAATAGCTCAAAGAATGAAATTTGCCATAATGGCTTTAAAAATCGGCGATTACACGACAAATTAAGACATAATGACACATTGATTTGTTTTTTACCCATGCGTAATTAACATTTGCTCATACGAACTTGTTTTTTGCTCATGCGTAATTAACATTTGCTCACACGAACTTATTTTTTACCCATGCGTAATTGGCATTTGCTCACACAAAATTGATTTTTTCCCATGCGTATTTAACATTTGCTCGCTCACACATGACATTGTGTCTTTCGTATATTTTATTTTCCCGTGTATAATTAACATTTTCCCGCACGCAGCTAACATTTTCCTGCTCAGAGAT
>JAIXOJ010000007.1 GCA_027486835.1 Chitinophagaceae bacterium | reverse complement strand
GGGTCTGGTAACTTCCTAGGATATACTCGCCGAATCGGCAGGGGTCTGGTAACTTCCTAGGATATACTCGCCGAATCGGCAGGGGTCTGGTAACTTCCTAGGATATACTCGCCGAATCGGCAGGTGTCTGGTAACTTTCTAGCTTATACTCCCCAAACCTGCAGAGTTCTGATTACTTCCTTGCTTATACTCATCAAAATTTCGGTTAGCACAGATTTTACCGAGATATGCTTCCAAAAAAACTAATTGGTGCTATTATTTTTGATGGTTTAAAAGACTTGCATCTCCAATAGTCTTTAAAGTAACACTTACCCATTAGTGGTTTGGCAGAAGTATTAATGCACAAAAAAGTCATTCAAAGAGCCACTTGATTGTAGGCTTATTGAATGACTTTTTTGTGGGTCATAATTTTTCCGCAATGAGGTGATATTTTATGGAGACAAATACCGTTAGTTTGAATAACTCAAAAATGGGAAACGGCAACAAGAAAGAAGATTATACCCCAATATAATAGTTAGCTTGTTCGTCAGAGTTGGCTAACATGAAACGTTCAGTTTACTCACCCTTACTTTCTAGTCTTAATCTTCTTCCTCATCTTCCTCGTCATCTTCAAACAAGTCTTGGTATTCCATAGCTTGTTCGTCGGTAAGTTCATCTACTAATTCAAAAAATTCTGCTTCTTTTTTTACCCAATAAGTAGAATCAAATTCGTCTTCGCTTGCAAGTAAATAACACAAGTCGGTTTCCATTAATGGTTGTACCAACTTAATTGGATCGCCTTCTTCGGCAATGATTAAATAAAAACGGTTTAACTCTAAATCTAAATAACTAGCCATGATTATAATAATTTGTTGGTAAATGTAAGGAGGTCATTACAACCATTCTGTTATATTTTGGTAACATTACTTTTCTGAAAAAAAGATTACTGATTGTTTTCCCTCCAGGTTTATGTGCGCTTATAAAAATCTATAAAGGGAAGTTTAAATAAGGCATGTTAATTAATCGAATGTCCATAGCCTAAAATTCTCATCGTAAGAAATAAATACAATGTGGTACTATTTTTTGGTAGTACTATACGTTAATTTACCTGATAATAGAAGTTCAAATCCATCTTCTTGCTGGGTAAGTGTAATGCTTTTGCTAGACCAAGTAGCCACTCCTTTTTTATTTGATTTTACAAGTATTTGGCTCTCCTTACCTGGAATAAACACTTCTGCTTTTTTCTTATCCCCACTTAAAATAACTACTGCAAATGAGCTGTACGTTCCTGTGTGTTTTACTTCATTCAATTTAATTGATTCCTCAAACAATCTAATGCATGTAGCTTTAATTTGGGAATAGGTATAGCCCGCCGATGCAATACAACCGTGTTTATCTTTATCACCACCCACAATTTTGGGTTTTCCGCCCTCTTGTGCGTTACAATCAATAGTTAATGCCAAAAAAAGAGTGGCAAATAAGAAAAAACAGGAAAACTTTTTCATAATACTTTTATTTTTTTAGTTGAATAAATATAGCGCAATGATAAAACCATTTGTAATAGCATACCAATAAAAAAGGCTGCATCGAAAACGATGCAGCCTTTTTAGGGAATCAAAAAAATGAAAATGCTAAATATTATTTCACAGTTATAGTTTTCACTACTTGTTCGTTGCCGTTAGACAATTTTACAAAGTAGGTACCTGCTGTAGCACTTGCAGGAAGTTCCAAACTGTAAGCAGCAGAACCGCCAGTGTGGCTGATAGTTTTAGCTACAATTGTTTTACCCAAAGCATTGGTTACTTGAAGGGTATAAGCTACTAAGCTGTTGCTGTTGATAGCAATGTTTAGTTTCTTACCAACTACTGGGTTTGGATAAACACTCAATAACTCAGTTTTAGTTTTGTTGATATTAACAGAAACCACAGTGCTATAAGAAACTTTACCGTCTCTGTCTAAAGCTTTAATTCTGTAATAGTTAATACCATCTACAGGAGCAACATCCACAAAAGAATAAGATTTTGTACCAGAAACCTCTACTGAACCTTTAGCCTTAAACTCAGAGGCTAATGAAGCTGCACTTTCCACAATGTATTTAGCTACGTTATCTTCTGTAGCAACATTCCAAGATACAGTTACTGTTTTGTTTTCTAACACTTTTGCAGCAACACTGCTATACTTAACTGGTAAAACACCTGGTTTAGCAAAAGCAAATACATAACGGCCATAAGTAGAAACAGGCGCATCGGTTGTGATGGTACCAAAGGTTACAGTAGGACCAGAACCAGCTATTGCCTTAGTACCTCTAATACTATATTTATTAGCTACGTAATGAGCTAATCCTAAATTATTTGCAGTAATTACAGAATCAAAGCGATATTGGAATGTAAATAATGCACTTGTATCAGCACCAGTTGCATAATTTCTAACTGCTGTAGTGAAGTATGAAGCAGTATCTATTTCCAATAAATTAACTGAATCAAAGTTTGCAGGGTTAGGTGTTTTAGCAAATGCCCAAGAAATGGCGATGGTTTTTGCATCAGCAGTAGTTGGTTTTACACTTGCAGTTCTAGCATAGGCAATATTGTTTTTAATTGCACCTATGTAATAGTTAAATGAATTGGTAGAATTAAAGTTTTTAGCTAAAGGTCCAGTTACTATAAAGGTATCATTGCTAGGTGGTAAGAAATTAGCACTAAAATCCAAGGTTAATAATCTATTATTGGCAGTATTTAGTTTACCACTTTGTAAAGCAAAATTTCCTTTTACTAAAGCAGAAGCACTCAAGTTAGCAGTAGTACCTTGATCCTGATTAATAATCAAGTTATCATAAGTAATGCCAGCAACATTTTGTCTTATACCACTATAATAGATACTAGATCCAGTAGTGTTTACCACACCAGTACCAGCGTTGAAAGCACCAAGGATGGCAACAGTACCAGTAATTGTTTTGTCAGTTGGTTTACCATTTGGAGAACCAAAGAAAGCTACACCAAGATTATAAATATTTACTAAAGCAACTGATAAAGTAGCTACACTACCTGCAACAGCAGTTACTAAAGTTCTTGTAGGGATAAACTGTGCGTTTAGCGTATCACCAACAGCAACTGATGAACCGGCAGCAAGTGTGATAGATTTATCAATTGCACTAAATTCAGTTACATAAATAGTATCTGGGCTAGCGCCAGTAGCATGTCCTGGTTTATTTACAAATACTCTGAATACAGGTGCGCTACTTAAGCCAATAATGGTATCATTAGTAATAGAAGTAATAACCGTATTGGTATCTAATACAATTGGATTGTTTAAAGGAGAAGGACTTACTTTATCACCTACTGATAAATCATCTTTGGTATAAAGGGTAATGGTTTTGTTAGCGTTGCTGAAAGCCCCAATATTGTAAGCACGTCCATTGGTGAAACCTAGATTCCAAAAAGCACCATTATTAATTGACTGTGGAGTTTTTCCTACATAGTTAATGGTACTTACAAAAGGCGCAGGTTGAGTACCAGTTGCAGCCCAAGTGAAAGTATTAACGATATTGATAGTACCTTTTACCGTGTCAGCAATGGTTTTATTTCCAGAAACTAACAGGTTATAATAAGTACCTGCGGGGATTACTTGTCCACCTGTACCATTAAAATTGATGGTAGAACCCAAAATATTACTTACCCTAGTTGTTAAAGTACCAGCAACACCAATAGTTGCAGCAGGTAAGGTTACTGGTAAGTAAGCATTACCGCCTGTTTGTAAGCTAAGGTTGTAGTAGTTAGCTGCAATTACCATTTGAGAAGTACCTACGTTATTGCCAGAAAAACGTACCGTACTACCGGTAGCTAAATTGCCAAAAGTGATACCACTTGTTTTTGCCAATTGCAAATTCAATGTAGCTTTATCTAGCACATCAACTGTAGCAGTTAAGTTAGAATTACCACCGCTAGTAAATAAGATAGTAGAGTCAGGGTTACCAACTACCAACTTTGAACCAACACCTGTGATGGTTAAATTATTATTGTTGGTATAACCATTTGTCTGAACGTGGAAAATTTGGTTATCGGCGGTGAAATTTTTTGGGATAGGGGAACCACTTTTTCCCAATGGATCTGTTGTCCAAGCCCTTACGTTCGTAACATTTGGTCTTACCAATGCGCCTGTTGTAGGATTAAGTGAATCGGTTCTCAAGTAATAGTTAGTTTGGCTAGAAACCGCCCCACCAAATAATACACTTGCAACTACAAAAAGACCAAGCTTCTTTGCCAAAGCTTTACCTGAAATTTTACCGGCCAAGAATCCGGCAACTCTGGAAGAGTAAATTTTGTTCATAAAAAAATTGTTTGATTAAAAAATGATGAAAAAAATCCGCTCAAAGCCCTGTATAAACTTGAAGCAGAAAGAGGTAGATATAAATTAATTGTTGATAATCAATGGGCAAGTAGCATATTCTAGGCAAAACATTTAAAGCGCAATCGTTGTAAGGTTAGCAAATATAGTAGTGTATATTGCTAAAGTGATAGTCTTGTGGCAATAATTCTTACTTTTTTTTGTTTGCCTTTTTATAATTGGGTTTTATTCGGTGAAAGCGGTAATTTTTCCGCCTTACTAGCGGTAATTCGTACCGATTTGACTCTTGCCTATGCGGCTTATTGCATTAGGCGTGCAAAGGCTTTTTACCATTAAAGCTTCCATAGTATTATGAAGATGAAAAGTTTTGCTTTTTCTATTTTGGGTAGTATGCTAGCCTTGGCATTCATCAGCGAGCAACCAATTTTTCATTTACGCCCAAGCCACTTTCCTCTCATGGTATATGATTTCAAGGAGAATGTGCTTGATAGGGAGAAAATAGCCATTGGCAGGGCTTTGTTTTACGACCCCATACTCTCCAGAGATAGCACCATCTCTTGTACATCGTGCCATTCTCAATATGCCGCATTTACACATGTTGACCATGCGCTTAGTCACGGAATTGACAATAAAATAGGCATACGCAATTCGCCAGCATTGATGAACTTGGCTTGGAGTAAACAATTGATGTGGGATGGATCCATACACCATTTGGATATGCAGGCACTAGCACCAATGAACAATCCGATAGAAATGGATGAAAATATTGGCAACGTGGTAGCAAAACTCCAACACACTAGTATTTATCCAACCCGATTTTACAAAGCTTTTGGGGATAGTGTAATCACCGGAGTAAATGTGCTTAAATCTTTATCACAGTTTATGCTCACTTTGGTGAGTGCAAATGCCAAATACGACAGTGTTGTGAGAAAACAGGCGAAGTTTACCCATCAAGAACAAAAAGGGTATTTGTTGTTTCAAAGTAAATGCGCTTCTTGCCATAAAGAACCCTTGTTTACCAACCAGCAGTTTGAAAATAATGGATTACCCGTAAACGCAGATTTGCAAGATTATGGAAGGATGGGCATAACACATAACCCCGCAGATTCATTACGCTTTAAGGTGCCTACCCTCCGCAATATTGCTTTCAGTTATCCCTACATGCACGATGGTAGAATGAATAGCCTTTCAGAAGTATTGCGACATTATTCAAATGGCATTCAACATAGTGCAACACTTTCGCCAAAACTTCAGCAACCCATGAACCTAAGCGCAAATGACCGTGTGGACATCATTGCGTTTTTGTTGACGCTTACAGATAAACAGTTTCTTTTTAACCCAGACTATGGCTATCCAAAAAGTTTTTTCCAACCATAGCGAAGTGAATGACTTGAAACATCGTCAGAACAGTTTGTTGTTAAGAATTATCTGTTGCTTTTAGAGAATTAGCCTGATTTAAGCTGAACCTATAAAGAGCCATACGCATTACTTACACTTATTTTATTCATCATTAACCCACCCTTAAAGATTATGAGGAAAACGAGTACATCATTACTATTGCTGTGCGCATTTTGTACAGTTCAAGCCCAAACCAATCCTGCCATTACCGCTTGGCTTCGAAACACCTCTGGCATCAAAGGAAGGCACTATGTTAAGAACAATTATACCCCCATCAACGATAATGATTCTGCGAATGTGAAAACGGTGTATTATTCAGCCAACTACGCTTATATCCGAGCAAATGGAATCCCTACTTACGTTACTGGACCGTATTTTGATGGAAACCCATCCCAAGCAACTACCCAAAATGCAACCTTTAAAATACCGCTTAATCCAGTAAAGAAAACTGGTACAACAACTGCTACTACAGGCGGCAATATTGGTCTTTTCATCAATGGCGTGGCTTTGTTTGATTATAGAGATGGGGTTTCTTGGAAAAACTCCACAGGTGCTTTGGCTGGTGGCCCATCTGGCGGCATGGGCGATGGTGTTTGGAATAGGGATGCTATTGTTGGTGAACGCTTAGGGTTTGACTGTGCTAAAGGACATCCTGCTATGGGTAATTATCACCATCACCAAAATCCAAGTGCTTTTAAACTAGACTTAAACGTTATCTCCACCGTTTGTAACTTATATGATGCCGATGGACTTTATGTAATAGATAGTACCAAGCATTCTCCATTGATTGGTTTTACTTATGACGGATTCCCCATTTATGGCGCATATGCTTACAAGAATGTGAATGGTACTGGTGGAATTGTTCGGATGAAATCAAGTTACACACTCAGAAATATTACCACCAGAACCACAAACAGCACTGGAGCAAGCGTAACAGCCGGGCCAGCAGTGAGTACGACTTACCCTCTTGGATATTTTAGAGAGGATTATCAATACAACACCACTTCGGCAGCCACTCCTGATTATTTGGATGACCACAACGGTCGTTTTTGTGTAACACCTGAATATCCAGGGGGTATCTATTGCTACTTTGCCACCGTAGATGCGAATTGGAATTCAGCGTATCCATATGTGGTGGGTCCTACATTTTATGGTGTTGTAGCAGCATCAAAGGTTACATCCATTACAGAGTCGGTTACACAATATAGTGGTACCACATTGCCCCTCCGCTTACTTTCTTTCGATGGAGTGATTGACGAGCATATTGCTTACTTGAAATGGCAAACCGTAGCAGACAAATCCAGTACTCGCTTTGATGTAGAAAGAAGTGTAGATGGTACTCATTTTGAAAAAATAGGCTCGGTAAAAGCAGTTACAGATAAAAAAGAGCCTACTTATTTGTTTAATGACCGTTCCCCTGCAAATGGCACTAACTTTTACCGATTAAAGAATTGGGACGCTAATAATGCCTTCCAATATTCTAACATCATTACGGTTGTGAATAGGCAACAATCACTTGGTGTAAAGATTTTCCCGAATCCCGCAAGTGATTATGTGTTGATTCAAACAGAAGACATGTTAACCACTGATTGCACAGTGAAATTAAACGATGCAAAAGGAAGGGTGTTGTTGACCAAATTATTTCCACAGGGCAGTACACTTTGCACTTTAGAAACCGCCACTATTTATTCTGGTAAATATTTTATTACAGTAACCAATAAGTTTGGGGTAGTTAAAACCTATCCGTTGGTAATTAATAAGTAGGTTTTACGTACTAGGTTGTAGGTCATAAATCTTAGTATACGTACATAAAAAAAGTGCAGTCCATTATAGGCTGCACTTTTTTTATTGTAGAGAGATTGCACAAAAGGCCATTGAGCCTCCTGTGAATTTTTAACCATTACAGATTCATCCTACCATTATTTGGAGGTAGTAAACCAAATGAAAATACCTCGCAAAGCGTACACTGTTTCAATCTTACTCGCTCATTTAAATCAAATGCTAATGGAATACTTTATACAGCCATTGCCCAAAAACATATCCATTTTGCCATAATTCTATAGCCATTGCTACTATGAATACTGGTGCAAACACTTTAAAATAATTCGATTTAAAAAAGGCTTCTTTTGTCATGATGGTTCTTTTTATTTATGTCCCCTAACTTTTATTTACTTCATTCTAATTCGATGTAATTATTTCTCCCAACATTAGATTGGATATCTCAGGTGCAGTAAAGAATTAAAGGAAATACTTTGAGCCAGTGAAGTAAGCATAAAAGCACCACTTTACTAGCGATTCTTTTGAGTATGATTGAAATGAAAGGTGGATTCTAATTTATGGGCGCAGCATTTTTATGTGTGGAATATCGTCTTCTATATACACTTCGCTAATTTGGTTGAAACCAAAACTTTGGTAGAATTTTCGGAGGTATAGTTGCGCACCAATTTTGATGGAGCCTTTTCCGAACAATTCGCCACATTTTTCCACGGCAGTGGTCATCAATGCTTTACCCATTCCATTACGCCTAAATTTTGGCGAAGTAACCACCCTGCCAATACTCATTTCTTCGTACGTGATGCCCGGTTGAATTAGTCTAGCATAAGCGGCCAGTTCATGTTGACAGTATCCAAGCAAGTGAAACACATTTTGGTCATGATTATCTAAATCGAGAAAAACACAGGACTGCTCTACCACAAAAACTTCACTTCTCAAGCGTAAAAGCGCATAAAGCTCGCTGTTGGTTAGCTCGTTAAAATGTTTGCAAACCCAAGTAATTTGAATCATTTTTTTATGTTTTGATGACATTATATTATAGTCACAAGCTTTCTTAGCTAAACATTCCTAGGCGAAACAAGTGTGAACATCTAACCATAAAAAAAACCTCTCGAATGGAGAGGTTCTTTTGGAAAAAAATCCTAAAACTAGGTAGCTTATTTCTTCTTTTCGGCTGCTTCTACTTGCTTTAACTGACGAGTCATTACAACTGATGCAAGCGGAATTCTTGGAGAGTTAAGAATTTCAAATTCTTGGCTAGCAATATCTGAAACACGAATGTTGCCATTCAAATCCAAATTGGTAATATCTACCTCAATAAACTCTTTCAAGAATTTTGGTAAAGTTTTCACTTTTACACTCTTGATTTTGATGACCAATTTACCACCTTCTTTTACACCTTTTGATGTTCCAGTGTATTTCAAAGGCAAATCTGCAATCACTTTTTTGTCATCTACAAGTTCTAGTAAATCCACATGGATTAATACATCGGTCACAGTATCAAACTGCAAATCCTTTAGAATGCAAGTGTAACTTTTACCATCCACAGTAACATTGGCAAATTGAAACTCGCCTGTATATACCAATGGTTTAAACGCTTTTGCCGGAGCGGCGAAAGTAACTTCGGTTGGCCCACCATAAATTACACCAGGCACTAACTCTTGAGAGCGTAGTTGACGGGCTGCTTTTTTGCCAACTTCGGTCCTCAATTGTCCTTCGATTGTAACTGTTTTCATCTTAATAAAATTTTTAGGGCGCAAATGTAAGGGAATCGATGTCTGTTCTGCACTTATATGCTATTTAACCAATGGTCTTAGTCGATGGTCAATGTTGCTGACAGGTTTGCTTTGTAGTAGCAAACAAACCATCAAGGCTAAGCAACCCAAAACGAATCCGGCATAGCATTTATAAACTACCATTTTTACTTTGTAACCTTAGTACAATTTATTCAGCATTTAATATTTAGATTAAGTTGAATTTCCTACTTAAATACCTAGAACCTAAACCAAGTACTTAATACTTACAACTTATTTAGTCTATTTCCAGCCCTATTTTACGCATAAGAATGGTGGCATTTAAGTTGGTACAAACCCCATGTTTGATTTGATAATCAAAAAATAGCTCTTCATTTTGCACTTGTGCATCAAAATGGTAATTGGCAATATGTCCAGTATGATGAGCTGCTTCTTCTGCGAGTGCCACATCGTGTGTAGCTAAGATGGCAACAGATTGCTGCGCAATTAATTGTTTGATGAGTGCACGAGAGCCTGTGTGCCTCTCCAAGGAATTTGTACCTCGCAAAATTTCATCTAGCAATATAAATACTTGCTTCCGCTCCTTTACTAATTGGATGATACTTTTCAGTTTTTTCAGTTCCGCATAAAATGTTGAGGTGCTTTCTGCCAAATTATCGGCTACACGCATACTGCTCAATAGCTGACTATTGCACACAGTAAATGCAGTGGCACATACTTTACTGCCCATTAATGCCAGCACCATATTAACGCCCAGACTGCGTAGAAAAGTGCTTTTGCCTGCCATATTACTACCCGTGATAAGCACTACTTGTCCTGTACCATCTAACGTAAAAGAATTATCGATGCGTTTGTCGGGGTGGATGAGCGGATGCCCCAAAGCCGTGGCTTGAAAGTGGAAATATTCGGAGCTGATGGAGGGCAAGCACCAGCTTGGTTGGTTAAATGCAAGAATCGAAAGGGTGTTGGTTACCTCAGCTTCAGCCAATAGCGCAAACCATGCATTCAATTGGTGGCTATTGCTTTGTTTCCATTTGTTTAGTGCCCTAGTTTGCCACACATCCCACAAAAAAAGGGTGTTTAATAATAGAAAGAGATATACGTTGAGACGGGCATCAAACCGTTGGAGTATTTTTTTTAAGGTATTTATTTGTATGGAAGCTTGGCCATTTTGCGAGAGTACTTGTTGCCATGCCTTCAATGGAGCAGCGGTAAAAGAGGCCGTTTCTATATGCTTCAACAGTTTTTCAAGTACTGATATTTCAGTTGCCATTTTTGATAAATGCTGGTAAATTTCTTGTACTTTTTTACTTTGATAAAAGGAAAAAAGGAGGCAACAAGCTAATATTATACTCAACAAAGCGGTAGATAATACATCAGCAAGGTTCAGGCCAACGACACCTAAAGTGAATGCCGCATACACCCACAAAACCCATTGCCAATAACCAGATTCGAATGGTTGGGAGGTATCTGTAATCCAAGCAGTAATTCGTTTTTGAGTCGCTACAGTGATGGTGGATTGCTGTGCCAACATTTGAAATCTTTGTTGCCAATCTGTAGCCATGGACAATTCGGCAATGGCTGCTTGTCTGTCGAGGATATGAGTGGTGGGGATGGCGGCTAATAAATTATCGGCCAATAATTGACAGCCCTGTTCGGTATGACAGCGATTGATGAATTGATACAACGATGCAGTACCAAACAAATCCAAATCATTGGCATAATGGTGCTGAGTAGGGGCAAAAGCGCGACCATCTGGTCGATGATGGAACTGGTGTCCCAGAATTTTTAGTTCTTCCTCATTAATATGGAGTAAGCGTTTGTTGGCATCAATACGCTGGTTGTTTTTTACATCATAGGCCACTAATGCGAGAAAAACACCAATTCCTAATAAACCTACTGCTATTACTTGTAGTGAAAGCATGGGATACAACTGATAGACCAATAAACCAGTACCTACCACCACCAAGAGCCTTCCCCATCCCAACCATCGTTTCCGTTGGTGCAATTGTGCTAAAAGGGTTTGGTAATGCTGGTAGTTTTTGGTGTAAACGGAAGAGGGCTGGTGAAGGACCATAAATAAATGTATGCAATGATGGTGTCAAAAGTGCGGCGAATATGGGTAGCTTGTTAGGCAAGGAGCTTTAAAACGTTCATTTTAGGTTTTTGGGAGGAAGATTACCGCATGTAATAGGTTGTTTTAATAATGGAATTATGCTGTATTCAACTATCGAACAGTTGGAATAAGCCAGCGGGCGACAGGAATAAGCCAGCGGACGATAGGAATAAGCCAGCGGACGATAGGAATAAGCCAGCGGACGATAGGAATAAGCCAGCGGACGACAGGAATAAGCCAGCGGACGACAGGAATAAGCCAGCGGACGATGGAAATACAGCGACCGATGGAAATACAGCGACCGATGTTTTTGGGAGAAAATATTCAGTTTCGTTTGAAAAAACCTCTCTTGATGTAACGCACAGCTACTAAGGGGGCTCGGTACATATGCTTGATAGTGAATGTTTATGATTGCTTGGTTTGTATTGAGCTTAATTACTGGAAATTGCGAAATGCTAATAATTAATGGGCTGAATGTTTGAAAATTTTTTTAGAGGGGGCGAATGTGATGACTCTAAATTAAACTTTTGGGAAGTTGATTCAAGATTTTTTCGTATTTCAAGAATTATAAAAACAGGTTGCCTACACTCTTCGTCTATCTCAAGCATTTTTTGGAAATTTCCACTTGCAAGACGTTCAAAAATTTTTGGTACAAGTGAGGAAAGTGTTTCCCTTCTGTTGTCTGTGGCACATAAAACAATAACGGTTATGGGAAGCTGAGCCGTGTTTTGTTGATAGGGTAGATTACGATCAATGGTTACAAAAAGGTCAAAATTAGCAGCGACCATTAATTGGAGTAATGCGCCATTCTTCATACCTAACCAGCCTTTGTCGCGTACCGACCATACTTCATGTTCCGTTCCAAAATCTGCCTTTAGCTTTCTTGGCAAACTTTCATCTAGCAAAATTTTCATTTAGCAACTTTTCTGTTATTAATGTGTGTTTTGCCATTTCTAAAACAGCAATCGCAGCCGCTTTAGAAACTGAAGGAAAATCATCTAGGAATTCAAGTAGCGTTTCACCGCCTTTTATGTAATCAAATAGATTTTGAACAGGCACACGAGTACCTGCAAAAACGGGTGTTCCACTCATTATTTCTGGATCAATACTTACTTGATGATATAACATGATGATTATTTTCTTGATGGCGAAACTACAAGATTTATTGAGCTAAAAATAGGTACACAGTTGAGTAGCAAATTAGTAGTTGATTCCCAATTGCAATAGATGCTTTTTTGCTTAAAATCCACGAAAGTTTAACTGCTAGGGTATTCAGCGTTCATTTTATTTATCTCATACAAAGAATAACCTGCTCACTTTACTTCACAAACGCACCTAAAAGTCAAATTTTCATAGAATGCTTCTTTGGGTAAATCTGTACTAATGATTGATCCTTCACTTGTTGTATCCCAACTTATTTGTTTAACCAAATGATTTTCTGTTGCTATTTCGTGAAGCTTCGTTACAACGAATTTGCGAGATGTGTCAAGCAAAAAAAAATCTGGAAATATGGGCAATGAATCATGAGGAAGTTGCTCGTGGAACTTGAATGCCTTCTCATTCATAAACTTAGACTTTGCTAAAGCCAATTCACCCATAGTTGGTAGTCGATAAGTTACTTCTTTAAAGTATTTATCTCTTTCCTTTTGATTTTTTGAGGCAGCATAATTTACCCTTAGTGCTTGTGTTCGCCACCTACAAAAATTGGAGGCTACTGTATATGGGATGTTTACAATGGGGAAATAAAAGTAAAGCTTCCCATTCAAGTAAGAAGTGAAGTTTGTCCATTGATTCCAAAACACCCCTTTCGTTTCGGATATAAGCAGTGTTAAACTGTCGCTATTTACCGGATAGTTTGCTGGATTATATACTTTATAAGGATTAGCATGATAGTAAGGAAGCGTTGATACTTTTTGCTCAAAAGCAGTTAAATTATAATTGAGCTTATTTCTTAAAAACCATAGATACTCGCGGTAGTTTAGATTACACTTTGGCGTTGCATCAATATATAAGCTATCGTTTAATTGGATAGTACCCGGAGGATTTCGCTTTTGGGAGAAACTAGGTATGGCTATCAATAAACTGTAGATTAGCACAAAGACATAATGTGTTAAGTACGAATTATTTTTCATTGTAAGTCTTATTTAATTATATTAATAATCTGCTTTTTCTGAGTTATGGAGCAGCTACTAAATAGACTAGTGTTGCTTTGGGTTATTGTTGTTAATGCTGTAGCAGTAGTGCTTTTTATAAGTGAACTTCGCTCCACTCTTCAACAAGTCTAAAAATAGTAGCTAAAGATTTTCCTTTGTCTGTTAATGAGTAAATAACCCTTGGGGGTGCTTCATTGAAAGTCTCTTTTGAAACCAAGCCAAATGTTTCTAACTCATTTAAATTTTCAGAGAGGATTTTTTTAGAAATACGTGGTATCTCTCGCCAAATGTCTATGTATCTCCTATCTTGATGATAAAGCAAATAAATGATATAAGGTTTCCACTTTCCACTGATTGCCTTTAAAACTATTACTGTTTTACACTCATTGTATTTCTTTATTTCCATTTTCTACCTTTTCGTTACTAATCTACCTTTTAGTAGATTTCATTATTGAAACTAAATTTCCTTTTTCATTTGCATAAAATAATAAATTCAAATGGAAGTAATAACTGTTCCGATTTTGCCAATGAAAATTTTGCAATCATACATTATAGTAGGACACAAAACTATAATTGTTGATACTGGTGTTCCAGATAGCCAAAATAAAATAATTAGTTGCTTGAAAAAAAACAATGTCCAAGAGCGTGACGTATCTATGATATTACTAACTCATTCGCATATTGACCATTCAGGGAGTGTTGCAGCACTAAAAAAATTATTTAATGTTCCAGTGGCTATACACAAATCAGAGGCTGCCGTTATAGAAACTGGGGAAATGCTGCCGCTTTCTCCTAAAAACAAGCTAAGTGAGATATTCAAAAAATCCCCACCAATGCAAGCCAAATTAGAAAAATGTTTTGTGGATATAAAGTTAGATGGTTCGGAAAACTTGGAAGAATTTGGTATTGAAGCAAAGCTAATTCACACCCCTGGTCATACCGACGGCTCGATTTCCATAGTATTGTCAAACAATGAAATCATTGCTGGTGATGTATTGTCTGGGGGTATTTTGTTGGGGGGAATCCTAAAAAACAATGTTGGTACCTGGCCAACTTTCCACAATGACACAAAAACATGCATTGAGAGCATAAATAAAATCATCCAACTAAATCCTTCAAAAGTTTATGTAGGACATGGCGGTACATTTACGGTAAACAATCTCCAAAAATTTGTCAACAAATTTTAAATTAATGCGTTCAGCTTTATTTTACCGCTACCGAATTGGTTTGGAGATGTGGCTGAAATATGATAAAGTGAGCCGAAAACAAAGGCTTGAATGCTTGTTAATCGGCTGAAGTGTGTAATCTACAGTTCAATACGGCAATGTTAGCCAAAGCTAGATGAAGTACAATAGAAAGGGTTTTAAACGCATTAAATGAACCCCAAAAAGGCTCAAATAACCCTCTTGAAATCTTTTCGAGCCTTTTTTAATACCTATCCTCTTTTCTTATTACCCCCTCCCTTTTTAAAGGTTATTATTAACAGCATCCTCTCGCCTATCGGTACCCCAACTAAGAAAAACACCTATGAAAAAGAAACGAGGTGCTGGTGGAATAATGGCTTTTTTGATGCTACCATCATGGTTATAGTTATATCCATACACATTTTCGCTATTAAACACATTGGTTACACTTGCCACTACCACGGCAAATGCATTTTTCACTTTTGTTAGGTAATTGACGCTTATCCCAAAATTGTTAAACCCATCGGTTCTGCCTTCATCTCCAATGGCGTATTTCGATCCGGCTGGTTTGAAATAATAGTATGGCCTAGCAGTAGCAAAACTGTAGGTGCCATTAATTCCAGTACTTATTTTAGGAAAAAACTTTTTCACCACCAAAGAGGCCGTATGCATGGCAGCAAAAGAGGGAATCAATTCACTTGGGTATTTGTCAAAAGCTCTTTTAGTGTCTAGGAATGAATAGCTTAACCAATAATCAATTCCTTTAAGCGTTTTTTTATCCCGCCAAAAAAGTTCTATTCCTTCCGCATAACCCTTGCCTTCGTTTGTATAAACATAAGTGGGAGGGGTTTCTATCAATTGTTGGTATTTTTTATAAAATGCCTCTACCCTAAAAGTTTGGGTAGGAGTTGTGCTGATGTAATTGAGCAAATAGTGGGTAGCCTTGAGATAATCTAGCCCGCGATTGCCATAAAATAAATAATTGTTTTCGGGTTTTTGGTAAAACTCACCATACACGGCACTCATTTGTGCATGCGCCCCTGTTTTGTAAGCAATAGAAAGTCTTGGGGCAAGGTTTAGCTTGTCAATACAAGAGGCATATTCGCCTCGTAGGCCAACCTTCGCTGCCAAATCGTTTGTTAAGTAAATGTCTGCTTCGCTGAATAAGGCTGTTAAATGGTCTTCTAAACCCCATGTTTTACCATTAATTTTCATTCGGTTTAATGCATACCAATGTTCGCCACCAAAGCGAATGGCACTGATACCACTAAGTTTTTTCTCCAAAACAAGGCGTAGTTGGGAAAGATTCTGGGTACTAACAATGGTTCTGTTATTGCTATCGATGTATGCAAAACCTGTGTTGGCTGGTTGATTTTGCTGGTTCTGCACTTGTTGAAATATATCATCTACATTGGTACTGTAGCCCGCTCCGAGGTTCATGCGCCAACCTTTACCCAAAAATTCGCGCCAGCTAAGATTGTTGTACCAATTATGGTTGATGATGCCAAAAGCATCTTTGAGACTATCGCTTTCTATGTTGACACGTCTAATGCCAATATTGCTGGCACCATAAGAGGAATAAAATTTAATCATCCCCCCTTTTGTTTTAAATCTGTAATTGGCTTCTACTGAATGAAATTCCGGAATATGGAAATAGTCGGGTCTTTGCGGTACAATGGCAAAATAGGCCGCCAAATTGGTGTAACCATAGTTGATACCCCAAGAAGACTTTTTGTTTTTTGCCAATTGCTGCATTCCCACCCCCTGAAACACCCCCGATAAAGAAGCGGAAATCTGAGATTTGTCAGGCAAATCGATACTTTCTAAAATCAGCGCACTGCTCAATGCCTGACCATACAATGCAGAATAACCACCCGTGCTAAACACAGTGCCTTTAAAGAGAAATGGGGAAAATCTGCCACGGCTTGCTATGTCTGGAACGCTGGCCGCATAGGGATTGTTAACCATTGTGCCGTCGATAAATTGTTTGGTTTCGTAGCCCGCTCCTCCGCGCACAAATAGACCTTCCTGTTCACCCACTTGTTGCGCCCCAGGCAAGGTTTTTACCGCATTAGTAATATCGGCATTGGCACCACCGGTTGTAACAATGTCTAAGGAACTCAACACCGTAGCCGCCTTTTTTTTATCACCAGCTTCAAAACTACCTGCTGTAACCGTAACTGCTTTTAGTTCAGAAATTTCCTCTTTCAGCATTAAACTTAAGGTTAGTGGTTGGCCTTGCAGCACCACAGTTTGTTGTACTGATTTATAGCCCATGGTAGAAGCTACCAATAATTGGGTTTGCTTTTCAAAACATTTGAAAGAAAATTTTCCTGTCGAATCGCTAACAGCGCCATCGTAACTGTCTTTGATAGCAATACTAACCCCAGCTAAAGGTTTGCCACGATGATCTTTTACCACACCAGAAATTTGAGTTTGCGCCCATCCATTGATCCAAAGCAAAATCACTCCAATTACCAATAAAGTTTTTATACGTCCCATGGGTGTAAAAATAGAGGGAATAGGGTTAGTGGTTTAATTGTTAGTTATTAATCTGTAATTAAACGACCCAATGTTTATAATACTAATAGATCGAGCAAATGCTATGGGAATCATGCGTACATAAACCTCCCGAGCGCTTAGTGCTTTCGGGAGGTTTATGTACGCTTTTATAGCCACTTGAGTAAGAATCAATCTTAAACCAATGCTTTATTGCCAGCGGAAAATCTAAAACAACAATTGATACACTTCATGAACCTGTGCTGCTGCAACAACCTGAATTTTAAAAGCCGAAGGGTCGAAGCTTTTTTTATTGTACTTACTCACAATTATTTTCTCAAATCCAAGCTTCTCTGCTTCGGCAATGCGCTGTTCTATTCTATTTACAGCCCTTATTTCGCCATTCAAGCCCACTTCGCCCGCAAAGCAAATGTGGTGGGGTAAGGCTACATCTTCGTAGCTACTTAATAAGGCACAAATAATTGCCAAGTCAATAGATGGATCTTCCACCTTCAATCCCCCTGCAATGTTTACAAACACATCTTTAGTGCCAAATACAAAGCCGCCTCTTTTTTCTAAAACAGCCAATAATAATTGTAACCGCCTTAAATCATAGCCGCTAACGGTGCGCTGAGGCGTACCATAAACACTCTGTGTTACCAATGCCTGCACTTCAATTAACAGTGGTCGCATTCCCTCTAAAGACGCTGCAATAGCACTGCCGCTGAGTTGCTCTTCCCGCTGGGTAATGAGAATTTCGGAGGGGTTAGATACCATGCGCATACCATCGCCCGTCATTTCGTAGATACCCAATTCAGATGTACTACCAAAGCGGTTTTTTAGGGTGCGAAGTAATCGGTAAGCATAATGACGATCGCCCTCAAATTGCAAAACCGTATCTACCATGTGTTCCAAAATTTTAGGACCAGCAATGCTGCCATCTTTGGTAATATGCCCAATAAGAAAAACTGGGGTATTGGTTTCTTTGGCAAACCGCTGAAATTCAGCCGCACATTCCCTTATTTGGCTAATACTTCCTGCCGCAGAATCAATCAGGTTCGATTGGATGGTTTGGATAGAATCTACAATAACCAATTGAGGCTGTAGTTTTTTTATTTCTTCAAAAATGGCTTGAATGGATGTTTCGGTAAGTATATAAAACCGCTCGTTGCTTATTTTTAGTCGGTCTGCGCGCATTTTCACCTGCTGCTCACTTTCCTCGCCACTTACGTACAAAACGATTGTTTCGGTCATCATTAAGCCATGCTGGAGAAATAAAGTACTTTTTCCAATGCCCGGTTCCCCGCCCACCAATACCAAACTACCTGGCACAATGCCACCACCCAATACACGGTTTAGTTCTGGGTCTTTAGTAACAAAACGAACTTCTTCTAAGGCTTTCACTTGCTGAAGCACGACCGCTTTCGCCGCTTTTTTCCCAGATTTTCCATCCGTCCAATTTTGTTGTTTGCCCCCCTTGTCTAGCACCTCTTCCACAAAAGTGTTCCATTCGTTGCAAGAAGGACATTTACCCAACCATTTTATGCTTTCGTAGCCGCATTTGCTACAGAAAAAAGCGGTCTTCACTTTAGTGCTCATACATTCAAATTATTTTTAAAAGAGGGAGAAAGGGGTTTATGGAAATGGTGAAAAGTTATTAATTAATTAAAAGGATGAAGCACTTTGAAAATCGATAAATATTGATTTCATTTCTTGAACCTATAATAGAATATTGCCTATTACCAAACCTTACCACTGATTAAGCAAACTATCTAAAGAAAAGCCCTCATTACCACCACCAATCAAGCTGCTGATAATATCTTGAACATTAAAGGAACTGTCGTTTACATCATTCGCTCGATTAACCAAACTACTCATCACTTGAGGAATCAAATTACCCGATACTTGTGCGGCAGTTTGAGGGGCGATACCCAATTGGCTTACCAGTTGTGGTACCGCCTCATTGGCCACTTGGTGAACAATATTTCCAAAACTGTTATTGCCGTTGATAAACATACCAGCAATACTACTAACCCCACCATTGCCCATAATACTTTGCAAACTATCAAAAATTGAACTGGCCGTTGTGGCAATGGCCGCTTCGTTTTGTTGGTTTGGTATGGCTGGATTGTGAATAATGGCATTTCCTGCATGTTCTCTCACTAGTGACAATAAACTCTCGTACATAAATGGGTTTTTAAACGGACAATATTAGCGAGAGCAGGTAGTTATTTTGCTAAAAATAACCCATGGGGTGTTGGAGTAAAAGCTGAAACTGGAATTAATATTGCCTTGTAGGGTGATTCTTCTGTATTTTAGCCGCCAGTTGAAATGGGGCTGTACTGGTTTCGACAGCAAAGTTCTTTGTAGGTATAAGCATGCAGTGCGTTGGATAATTAGCACTTAAATCTGAATATTCAAATCTCAAATGGCAATACTACGTATGCCATGGCTGCCTAATCAGAGATTAGCCAGTCATTAGGGCCGCAGAACAGGTTGGCCTGTTACCAAGTTCTCCCGCCGACTCAAAATAAATACGGGCTGCTGTAGCAATAGGCTGTGCTTGCTGCAAAAGACTATCCAGCTAAGGTGAATATCGGTTTGTTTATTTCCTGTATTTGCCCTACAATTAATAATAAACTAAGCATGTAGAAGGCTTATGGCGGATTTGTTTGGACAGGGGTTCGACTCCCCTCAGCTCCACAAAATACCTGAAACCCTTTGCCAGTAAGGGTTTCAGCTTTTTACCCAACTCTATAAGCTCAAATTATAGAGTTGACCCGACTAAAATTCACTCTATGGGAGTAGTATTTAAGATTGCCTAAACAATTTTAAAATTTTAAATACACATACCATGATGATGAAAAAAGAGTCTGCTAGAGACATGAGTAAACCAAGGTTATATCCTACCGATGGGGATATGAGTAAGACTTGGTACGTTGAGTATCCCAACGTGAATGGCGGTAAGCCATTAAAGAAGTATGGAAGTCCCAACCTGAATTCAATTCAGGATAAGGATGAACGGATTAAGGCAGGGTTAGACCTATGTCGAGAGTGTGAGCAATATTGCCCTAAGAGCAATAATGTCACGGAAGTAGTGAGTATGCTCAGCGAGGTTGTAGAAGATCGAATGCAGGGCAAGAAGTACAAAACCGTCACTGGCTACAAGTCTAAGCTGCAGACATTTTGTTTTTGGTTTAGAGAAGTAGAAAAAAGTACCTTGAAAAAAGATACTGGAGTGCGTTTCCTTCGCTACGTATCCAAGGGTGGCCGCTTGTCTAACACTACCATCAATGGCTATCGTAGGCACCTTAAGAGTTTCTTTGCTGAGTTAGTAAAAAATGAGAAGTTCCCTTTCAATCCTTTTGATAATACCAACAAGCTCCGAGAGTCTGTAAGTACAAAATCATGGTTTAGCACTGAGCTACAGCAAAAGCTTCAGGAAATGATTGAGCCAGTTGATCCACAGTTATGGCTTTGCTGTGAAATTCAATTTTACTGTTTCATTCGCCCTGGTGACGAAATGGCGAACCTCACTATTGCAGACATTGGCAATAGGGGAGAGAATAAGAAGCAATGGAAATTTAAGGTTAGGGCAGAAAGTGCCAAGACTGGTAAATTTAGGTTTGTGCCAATTCCAGCAGTATTGCAAAAGAGATTAGCAGCTCACATTGATGGCTATCCAGATCATTATTACTTGTTTTCTAATGAAGGGCATCCAAGCAATAAGATTATTTCAAAAAATAAGTTATACAATAACCATAAGGTATATATGGAAGCGTTGGATTTGCCAAAAGGTTACAGCTTGTATAGTTGGAAAAATACAGGGGCAGTAATGATGTATTTCAATGGGGTCAGAATGAAATTTATCAGTATGTTGATGGGGCATTCCGATTATTCTATTACTGATGGGTATTTCAAAAGCTTAGGAATTGATGACGTAATGAACGATGTAAATATTAATTACCCAGACATCGGTGTTTCTAGCTAAGGCAATTACTATCAATAAAAAAGCCCCGCAATAATTGCGGGGCTTTTTTATTACTTTTCTTCTATCAAAAAAAGTTTTAAATGTTCTATGACTTTATCGATGTTGTAGTAGTTCTCTATGTAAATAAACCAAGCAAATTCTGTTTTAATAACTTTCAAATTACTAATTAAATCTCCCGATACCATCGTAAAAAAAAGATAAAGTCCATTAGACTTTATTGGGAATACAATTTCCGTAATAGGTATATCCTTATTTATGGTTGTATAAGTTTTATACCTTAAAATTTTTGAACTCATTTTTTAAAATTTTTTACTAGCCTCATTATGTAAAGCAATCCAAAATGCAAGACTATAGCCCATTCCATCAATATAATGTGCCGATGGTAAATTACTAAGATTACTAAATAAAGTCTTGAATTCTTCTATGTCAGAGCCTTCGACAGTTCTATCGTCATTAATTTGTAAGTGACTTGTAAAAACTTGTTTATTAATAGCCTCATTATGTAAATCGAGATAAAAAAGGCTATCTAGTTTATCAAGGTCTGAAAGAACATAACCCTTTTCCATGTTATCATTTGTAGTTGTAAACTTATTTTCATTATTTTCTTTCATGATTTTTTATTTATTTGGTACAATTTTCAAAACTAACTCACAATTTAAAGCTTCAGCTATCTTTTTTAAGACAGTAATTGATGGCTCACTTTGTCCTTGCTCAATATTTGCCAGTGATCGCCTATTCAGTCCGGTTGAATCAGCTAAACTTTGTTGTGTAAGTTTATTCTCTTTCCTAATCAACGCTATTTGTTTCCCAATTGTAAGTTCTGTATCATTCATTAATAAACTAATCTTTTGATGTTGAAAATTCTTTGTTTAAAAATAGACTTGCTAAACCACTTATTTGTTGTAATCGGAGTAGCTCATCTGCATCCATACCAATATGTCTCATGATCCAGGCATCACTCATGCCGGATTGTTTTAACTCAGCAACAATATTTACCATCAACTCAATGCTATGACTTCCTCTAGCTCTATTATGCCTTATTGTAGAAGCCATCCTATTGTTTATATCTTTTTTTATTTCTGTTACGGGTAAACAGCCATTTTCCCTATCAAAAATCCGTTTGCTGAAATATTTTGATTTTGGGTTCATTAAGCTATATCTATGGTATCCATCAACTATATCAAAATAGCCTTCATTTTGATTATAATAGCAGACAGTTGGCATTGTATAGCCGTCCTCCCATACTGACAACTCTAAAAGTTTCATTTCTGGTGGTGCAACGGCATTGGGATTATAGCTATTAGCTCTAATCTTTTCAATCGGCACGGGAATAACATTGTAAACTGGGCTCATAATAGTGATTTGTATTTATCAATAATATTTTTTCTTCTATTTAACTCATCTTTTGTTTGACCAAATCCAAGTGTCTTGCAACTTGTATCATTTTTCATGATTGCAATACACATTCGTTTATATGTAGGTAACAAATTGGGGTTTTTAATGTCGATTTCATCTAAGTATTCTTTGAATTTGATTACTCTATAATCGCCTGTATAATTTCGATTGCTTGTTGGTTTACCTAGATTTTCAAATTCTAAGTTTTTTGGTAATTCATTAACTATGTCAACTGGCAAACCTCCTCCTTTTTCAAGCCAATAAGCAAAAGATACCTTTAATTTCTTTAAGTATATTTCTCTTGTTTCTTCTGGCAATGTGTTTAGTAAAAAATACATGTACTCTTTCCAAGTAAAATGATTTGGTTTTGTTATGGAATTCCATCCCATTGCAGTTGTACCTCCATACAATCCAGTAAAATTTACACCATTCACACGGCCAATTAATTTGCCCCAATTGGTTGGGTCGATAGCCTTATATAGTTTTAGGCTTTCAGTTGCGGCATCATTAAATGGGCTGGCAACTCGCATAGAGTTTATTGGAACTCCAGCTTGATACATCAAATCATATATTTTGTTATAATCAAAATTGAATTTTGCATTAGCTATCCAAATATCTTCAACCTGCCAATCGTAAATTGGGTAAGCATTATAGCAGTTGTTACAGACTTTTGTTGTGTATTTCTTTGACTTGTACTCGTTTTTATCAGAAAATTTATTAATTGCCTTATATCTGTGTAAACTTTCTTGTGTTCTAATCCCAATTAAAAAGCAAGTCTTAATGTTTTTTGAAATCCATGAAGCGAATTTTAAATTAAAATCATAATCACTAACCTCATAATCAAACTCTTTAAAATTAGTCTCATTAATTGAATTTTCAGGCAATTGCCTACACCATTTGTCTTTATCTTTTATAAGCCATGGTTGCCAGAAGCTTTGAAACATAGAAGTGGAACATTGAGCTTTTATTGGCAGGCAAATCCAATATTTTTTTACAGATTTTGGAAGGGAGTTAAATATCCTGGTTACATAATCAGTAGTCATTTCATATTGAGCTTCATAATCAATATGATAAACAGCTAGTTTATGTAGTTGATTTGTTTTTGTGGCATAATCAATAGCTAAATTGAGCATTACACCACTGTCTTTACCTCCTGAAAAGGATATAATAATTTGCTCAAATTCTTGAAACAAGAAAGAAAGTCTGTTCATTGCAGATTCGTAAACATTCATAAATCTTCCTTTAATTTTTTAAGTGAAATTGTTTTTAAATATTCAGAAGTTGAAATCTTCTTTTGATTATTCTTTTTTATGAGTTCCTCTAACCCAACATCTCCGGTAAGGTCAAGAACACGATAATCGCCTTGACTGCCTATTCTAAAATTCCTAGCTAGCCCTTGTACGACTTTCCCCCAATCAAATGTTTTATCAAACCTGACCATATTGGGCAAATGCTGCAGGTTATAGGAATAACAGCCACTCTGGTAATTAAGTACAGTCGCTTTCGGGTATCTTTTTTTGCACTCATTAACACTAGCAACGTACTTACAGTAAATGATGGTACCAGCTTCATCGTGCGTTTGAAACCAATCTGATAATGCTTCGAACTTGCTTTCTGTGCAGCAATAGATATGCTGCATTTTTTGGGTTAGTTCCAAGAAAAAATTATTGTTCATCATCATTAGTTTTTCATTGTCAAGGTACTTTTCTTTGAGTCTGTAGTATTCTTCTCTTGCTTCATCATCTAGGCAATAATTCAATTCAGAATAGTACCTGGTAAGATTCAAATCAAGATCACATTCAAATACATAGTTTCCAATAAGCGAATACAAGTGATCAATGTTTTCATAGCCTGTTATAAATTCTTTAGTGTATGTCTTATAAGAGTTTCCAAATCGCTGAGTAATCTTAGTATAGCAGCAATAAGTATTCTTAAACTCAGCAAAAGACATATTTAGTATTAACGGGCTAAGAAAATGCATCTGAGTATAGATATCCAACAAGTCCTTAACGATTGGTTCACCGTTTAGAATTAATTTATACTCTACCATTTTTGCTAATTCAAGTACTCTATTGGTCCTTTTTGCAGTTACATTTTTGATGGTAATGCTTTCATCAATAACAATAAAGCAACGATTAGCATCTTTAACTTTATTGAGCAATTCCAAATACTGTTTATCGCTGGATTGTATTGTTTCAATACCAATATAAATTACTATTTGACAATTGAACCCACCCCACTTTTTTATTTCTTCACTGATGGGTTTAATTGATGGGTCAATTGGTTTAATTGTGCGCAATGGCGAAATCCAAACAACCAAATCAACTGCATCAACTGCATTTACGAGCGCAATAGCCACACGGGTTTTGCCCGCTCCCATTTTCATAAACAAAGCGCCTACCTTGTTTGGTAGAAGCTTTGTTTTAGCCGTTTGTTGATGGGTTAAGAATTCCATTATTTTTCGTCAGTTATTAAAAGTAAACGATCATGAATGCCATTAATTGCTATTTGCTCTCCTGGTACTACCTGTAATTTATTCTGACTAAAAGAATAAGTAATTTGTGTTGCAGTATGCTGAGCAACCCAGATATGACCACTACCAGAACCTATGATAAATTCTTTATTTACTGTAGCTAAAATTGTAAGACACGCTTTTTTATGAATGTTATCCATAACAACAAAGTCAGCATTACTATGCAGTGTTGTTGCGTTAAAATGGCCTTGGTAATTTTTTGCTGCATGAATAATTGGCTTTAGTTTTTTAATTAACTCTTCTTTTTGTGTTTCAACAATTACTTTCATAAATTAATGATTAGTTAGATAATACAATGTTTTGCCATGTAGATTCAATTGCAGTTTTATGATATAGAAAAGTTGTAGCACTAAATCAATTCTACACAGTACTTCATTCCGCTATAATCAGCAAATACTACTTTGCCATACTTTTCTACATATTTAGCAAATTCAACTTCTCCGCCTTCTATGGCTTTGAGGCATTCATCAGAACACCAATCTTCATAATGCTTGGCAAATTCCATTGCATGATCCATCATAAAAAAGCACGCTAAAAAGCCTCTATAACCGCTATGGCCTTCTGCGGTAAATAGGAAATTCTTTGTTTCTATACTAATGTTATCAAATGTAAGTAAGCTCTTTTTCATAATTACTTTTTTAATTCTTGAATAAAATTATTTTGAATAGGCTCTATCCTATCTGGTTTATGGTGTTCAATTTTGAAATAGTAGCTAGGTTCTACCGTTCTTTTATCAGGATTAAACCAACCTTCTTTTTTATCGCTGTACTGCAATTTATTTTCTGGCTTATCAAGAAACCAAGCTGCAATCCAGTAAGCATTTGATTTCTGCACATCATAATCATTGCCAAAGAAAACAGACTTGGGAATAAAAGCTTCAGAACCATCGAAAGCAATTGCTTTCAAACATTTGGGTGAAATCTCGGTGAGGCTTTTTAACCTCACCGAATAAACTTTGGTTTTCATAGTACACCTCCTTTGGGCAAAGCGTTTGTTGTCGTTTTCTGATAAAACTCTCGCCACAATCTCGCTTCATCATCAGTAGGTTTGACTTGGTCAATCTCTTTAATGCATAGGTCTGAGTTATCTATGTATTCATTTGCTTGAAGTGTTATTTTTTTAAATTCTATTGAGATCACTTTCCTTTCAGCTAGGAATGGCAGTTTTTCCGAAATTAATCCTAGAGAAACTGCAAATAAAACAGTGTTAACCCTGTTAGTACCTGGAATAATTGATTTTATTTCCAAGCACTCTACTGGTTCAATAATGATAAAAAAGACTGCTCTGTTTACATCGGAGCGTGTGAATGTAGGTTCGTCGAATTCTCTTGATTTTGAGTGACAATAGATAAAGTTGTTTTTCCCATCTTCATCTAAAAGAACCAATTTGTTTTTGAATTCATTGATTTTTTCTTCGCCAAATGTTGACCAGTAAGTTTGTCTGCTCCCATTTGGGAACAGTTTCTCATCTTTCTCTAATGCTGCTAAATCCCATTGACTTACAATTTCACCAACTACAAAATCGGTCGCTTCATCTTGACCTCTATAACCAAAATGGATTACTTGTATTCTTTGACCTTTTAACATTTTAGCAACTTCAAGAGTTAATGGTTTTGCAGTTCCATTCTCTACTGCTAATCTCATTTTTTTTAATAACATGGTATTTAATTGATTTGGTGAGTAATTATTTGACACTGCAAATGTACATTATTATTGTGTACAGAGAAAGCTTTTTTTTGGGTATTCACAAAATTTAACAATTCCGCTTTTTATTAACTAAAGAACTCCCATTATTCAGGAGTTCTTTAGTTAATAACGCTTAACCATCTGCCCTAAATATTGCCACTACTAAGCAATATTTAGGATAAGCAGATACCTATTTAATTGCCGGAGGCAAGAAAATTTTTGCGCAAAAGCACATTAGATTAAAACTAATAAAAGAGGCTCGCGCATTGCGAACCCCTTTTATTTGCTGGCTTATCCTATTGCATCGGTTCAACTTGCAGGTTTGAAAATACATAAGCTACTGGAAAAAATTTTCCTGCTTCTTCCTCCTGTTCCTTTTCCGCTTCGGTTTTCTTCTTCTTAGGCTCTCCCCACAATAGCAGGGCTTTACTGCCCTTCTTAATTTTAAACCCTTCTTCCTTCCAGCGGTTGAAAGGCTTTAGTTCATGGTGGCCTTGCTCCCTGTAGTAGTTTACTAAGCCTTGGTTTACACTTGACAAAATACCTTCTCTTACTCCAATTGCGAAGCCTGTAGAAAGGCTGCGCAATTCCTCACGTCTATTTAATAATTCTTGATTCATTGTTTGATTTTCTAAAGTTAAAAATGATGTAGTCGGCTATGTCTAGCCCTAGCGTGTAGGGATTTAAGTAAGCGCCTCCCGCTTTCCTGTACACATAGTTAAAATCCTTTTCGTTAAAAATGTTTTCTAATTGCATGGACTTTAAGAAGTCCATGCAATGCCCTATACATTTTGCCCTATTACTCATTGTTTCCAATCGATTTGCGGCGCTAGGGCTAGCAACCTGTTATCAATGGATTTTTTCACGCATTCAATAACTTCTTTAATCACCTCCACGTTAGAGGTTTGAAAGTTGACCGTGTGGCGGCTGTTGTTATCGAAGATGTTCAACGTTAGCGGGGTGTCGCCCTTCTCTGTTTCGAACTCTGAAAGTTTCAGTTTGCTTTCTTGCAACTTGTTATACTTCGAGTGCAGGGAGTACAACATATTGAGCTTATGCAATCGCTCGTCTAAAGGCAACTGGTCTGAAACTGGTTGAGGTTTCACCACCTCCATTTTGGGGGCTGGTACTGGTGCTGCTGCCTGGTTGTCTTTGTTTTCTGATGCCTTTGCATCACTAGTGGGTTTTGGCGTAGCCATAATTGTAAAAACAGTTTTTGGGCGGTGTGTCTCACCGTTTTTATTACCTCATAAAGATACGAAAAGTTAGCCAAATGGCTAACATAAATTTGTTAAAAAATATAAAATAGTCGTAAGTCTGATATTTTGAACCTAAAACCCTTATCTGTCAAGGCTTTCAGGCAATTTTTTGGCAAAAATTGTCTGATTGTCTGCCAGACAGCACGGCGTGACCTATCCCAAAATTGAGCGGACACCCGACCCACATAGATATGTTAAAACGTTAACATTAGGGCAATTCGGGGGTAATATGTATAAAATCGTGGTTATGAGGTGCGGCGGCTGCCGCCCTTACTGGACATACCCGTAAAACTGTCCGCACAGCGTCCGCCCTTACTGGACATACCCGTGAGCTGCGCGGACACCCCTTACTAGAGATACCATTGATGTGTTAGTGATTGAAGCGGATACCGTGTATGAGCGTAAAGCACGGGGCAAAGCCAACACCCTAGCTATTGTATCATGATGCCTGTGTCGTTGCTGCTATTATAGTTGAGTAGGTCTAATTCATATACACCATAGACTAGCATATCGAATGCATCGCCAAAGTGAGTGCTGTCCTCGGGTGGCCAATCTGGGTTTGTTTCAGATGACTTGTCTTTTTCTGTCTTGCCTTTAGATAGCTTGGCAGGGGTGTTCTCCATGCTTACCAGTAGTTGAGCTGCTTCTATCTCGTTGAACATGACTGCGTTATCTCCTTCTGTTTCTAGTATACGCTTGATTATTTCAAACTTAATATCATGGTCTGGTGCTGACCCAATATAGTGAGGTATTACATGCCATCCGCGCACTTCAAACATTCTAATGAACTCACTAAAGTAGGTTGTCTTAAGTGGATTCCTGGCAATGGCTGTGTGATCATAAATGTAATGAACTACCTTCTTTTGATGATCCTTGTACTTCTCGCATAACAATGCAATGCCATCTTCCATACCATCAGGGTATAGCGTAAAGATGGAATCAACCATGTTGAAGGTTTTATTCATGCTATTAGGCAAGTAATCATGTTGCGCTACTGGTAGTGGGAATATTTTGAAGTTATAATCAGCCGCTACAAAGAAGGGTAATGTAGGGTTATAGTCTGCTCTATCCTGCACCTGATACTTTCTTCTACTCGTAAGGCTAGGATAATAACAGAATTCAGCTTTATCGGGGTCATGATTAAGAATAGACACGTTGTATTCGAACTGAGACTTACAGTTGCGCCTTTGAGTCCTGAAATACCGCTCACCTACTGTTTTTTTGTTTTCGTAGGGCTTCATGTCGCTATAGTACAAAACTATTTTGCGTATTTCATTAGCTTTTGAAACTACACGATCATGCTCTATTTTGGTTTCGTAATAAGCTTTAGGATTATTTCTTTCCTTTAACGTGAGCATTTCTTTTTCCAATCTAAAAGCAATCAACTGTAGATGGATAATCGCGTCAATTGCACGCTGGTTCATGAGTTTTTTCTTCTTTAAAACCCACTTTATTTTTGGACCAAATTTGTCCGTAAACATCCAGACGGACATATACTCTGGTAAATGTCCGAACTTCTCAATCGCACCACGCAGTGCAGGCAATACCTCTGTATTTATTTTGGTTTCATCACAGTATTTAACCTCATCACCTATTGCGGCCTGAGCATTGAAGGCATTGGCCGACCCTTCCACTCTCAAGCTCACTAGGCACAATGCCATCCCAGTAGCAAAAGAGATTACTTTATCGTACTTATCCAATGGAACATTTGGTTTATCCCAGTTGTCTGGAGGCTTCTTGTACTTGACATAATCTTCACCCTCAATCAGCCCTAGTTTATTAGTGAGGAATTCGGTGATGTTGGGTACAATTCTGTCCATCAGCCTTTCGTAGGTATCCGAAAACAGTAAGATTTGGCTACGTGGCATCACCTCCGACAAATGCACTAATCGTGGTCCAATACCACCACCTGTTTTACCACCCGCCCTTTGCCAAGCTGCAATAGTGATATTGGCATTAACTATCTGAATTAATGCTTGAGAATCATGGAGGTTTACTTCAATTGTATCGAGTGCTACCATTGTTCTTTATCCTCAATACTTTTAATGATTTCATCAGCATTATCCAAAGCCTCATTAACGGAAATTTCAGGTTCTTGGAAATTCATTTGGATGTTGTAGGTGATATTCTTCGGTGACCGCCTTTCCTTTACTTCTGGGTATATTTTGTAATAGTTAAACAGTACCTTTTCCAGTTGAGCTGCTTCATAAAAAAGTTTATCTACATAGCATTCATGTATCTTCTTTTTTAGGTATTCAATTCTATTTTGAATTTCATATAACTTATGCAGCGGTCTGGAGGTAGAGTAAATAGCTTCAGCATAGCCAATAATCCTAAATGCGGTATCCCTTGATACTTCAAATCTGTTTTTGATAAAGTTGGCAATTTGTTCCTTGCTATTTTTCGGGTCTCTACATTTTTCATCCGCAAATTGAGCCCTAAACATCAATTCTTTTTGGAATTCAGTTAGTTCATATTCGCCATCTGATTCAATATGTCTAACAATAGCATCGATATGGTCTTGCTTATATCTCTTGGCAGGTAAATCCATCTTTTTTGATTTGGTTTCTGGTATATTCAAAGTCTTTCAATGCTTGTACAATCGCCGGATTGCTACCCATACGGGCTAATTTAAAAGCAGCTTCTCGTATGGATAATTCGGAACTGAGGAATCCTTTAAAGTAAGCAATGCAAACAGGGTGATTTTCATCATTCATAGCGGCCTCAAACGCTTCCTTTTCTAGCCCTAAGGCAAATCGCACCTGACTTGGTGTATAAGCAGCTGCAGCAAGTCGTTTGATGCTGTCTAACGTTTCCTGGTTATAGATCATCTTTAATTGAATTGTTGAACCAATTGAGGTTAAAAGCCACAGCATCGAGGTGGGTAGATATTATACCTACTTCATACCGCTTGTTTTCGGTATAGTTCGCACTACCAATCACCACCAAATCCCAATTGGCATTTTGGATAATGGTAACTTTTGCATGAGCGGGTTTGAGCATGAGCTGATCAGCTGTAGCTGTCAAGAGCTGAAGGGAATTAGCCGACCGCACTTCCACACGGTGATCTATCAGTATGTTTAACTTAGTAATCATCCCTGAAGCTTTTAGTCTCGCCAAAGTGCGAGCGGCGGTTTCGGAAGTGGCATAGGTACACATGCTCACTTCACCAGGACCCGTGATAGAAAGTAGTCCGACCAACATATCGTGCATGTTCCATTCGCCATTATTTACCCAATAAAGGGTGCTTTGCTTGCTGATCAGCGCGAGAATGCTGGATAATTGGAAGGAATTAGGCATTAGATTTTGTACATCACGAATTAGCAGCCCAGTATCTGGCGGCTTTGGCTTTTCTTCTTTGTACGCGTCAAAATCAATTTTTCTGTTTTGCAAACACATAATCTTTACCTGTGGCTAGTTTATAAAGCCTTTGATTTTCTAATAATTTAAGGGCAGCTTCTGGATTATTTTTGTTTTTGTATCGGCGAATTGCTTTGCCCTTAGCATCAATAAATCTAGCTAATTCAAGCGGGTCGGTTGGAATACCTACTTCAACCAATTTGGTTTCAGGTAGCGTTCCATGAAGCTTATAATAGTCCCGCTGCGACCATATTTCTTGGCATTCTTTCCGCAGTTTAACGATGTCGCGGCAAATAGGGAAACAAGCTTGAATGGTAGAGGTATCATTCCTTGCTCCGTATTTAGCCAACTGATTGTGGAAGAATTTCAGCTTATTATAAAGGGGCTCAACTTGTTTTTGAAGGCTTATCAGTACTGGATCATCCACCGAAATTACATGAGGCTTTTCTTCCTCCGGCTTTTCCTGCTTGAGCCCTGGTACCACCATGGTAATAGTACCAGGCGCAATAGATTCGTTGTAAAGCCTTTGCAATTCAGACGTCAGCAGCTCCAGCCTGAAGGGTGTTTCATTTCCGTCTAATAGATCAAGGATGGCGGGGTTGTCACCATAGACTTTTAAGATGTTCCTGCCTATCAGAAAATTACGTTGTCCGTCAAGCCAATTCTTTATTAATCCCATATCCCAAAGCTGCGGACACAACTGTCCGCGTGAAAGGACAAACCACAACCCTTTATAATACTTCCAAAAATATCTACCGAACCCCACGCACAACTCACCGACAAAATACAAGACGAAAACAACCAAAAAGCAGCATTTTACAAGAAAATCTTATCAGGCTGTAAGATTTTGCAAGAATCAATTTATTTTGATATTTTGGTGGATTGGTTAATACGCCTATACATTTGAACCGCCAACGAACTGATTTTACAATGATTATTTTTTTAAACTTTTATAAGAGCAACGCTCCGGGAGACGGTAGTCAATCCGTCGCTTCAAATTCTCCAAAGAATCTGTTTGTTGGCGCCCGGAGTGCTGCTCTATTTTTTTGTTTATGTTACAGCCAACAAACAGTCAAGAAAGCGCGCCAAATGGCGGCTCACCAGTTCAGCGTGAATTAATGTCTTCATTGTGGAGGCAAAGAAGGTTAACCGAGATGTGCCACGGTGCAACCGCTATGCAGATTGCAACTGCCATTCAGAATCAGCATGTGAAGATTGAGCACAACCCCGTTCGTGATGGCATCTACCTATCAAGAGAGGAAGATGTAGAAATGTACATGTACGAGCTATTCGGCAAGTACGTAGATCATGTATCGCCGGAAACCATTTGTGTCGTGTATTTAAACCTACTCGATGAAGTTCAGGGATGGTGTGAATTTGAGTTCCTTCCTTTTGATGCGGAAGAATGTGTTAATGTCCAGCTAGTAATGAGAGCGGCGCTCTTGTGTGGTGCTGACAAAATTTGGATGGGCATCATGTGCAAGGATAAGGCACAGGATAAAAAAAAGTATGTAGACCCAGAAAAGCCCTACATCGAATTTTTCAAACTAATGACTGAAGCGTGTAAGGCGTTGCTATTCAACCACTTTGAGCTATTGATCACTTTCGACCGTCAAGAAACGTTGAACATGCGACAGTATCTAGATAATGGTAAATTGTAAGCCCACACGTTATGGCAGAAAAAGAACCAGAAAAGAACTTTGAGATTCTCACTTCATTCGTATCAGCGTTTAGCCCTGCAGATGAAAATACTTATACCGATTGCTACACTACACAGGAAATAATAGGGTTGGTGAGCAGGCTTTGCGGAACGGTGTTTTCGGAATCAGAATGCTTCCAGCTGATGACTGAGATGAAATACACCTACCACCTTATAGAAGGTGAGTACAAGTGGCTTTTCAGATTATAAGTTACCAAGGCCGTCCAGTTGGACGGCCTTTTTTATAGTACCACGTAATCGGTACTAGGGAGTAGGATAAGATAGGTGGTATAGTCTTCGCCAATTCGCCGCCATTTTTGAGCATATTTTCCATCACTGGTTGCCGCAATGGATGGAACAGAAGAATTAACCGCGTCCAATGCAGATGTAGCTAGATTCTTTTCGCTGCCGGTTAGCAAAAATTGGTAATCATTCATAGAGATAATAGTAAATGTGCCGTCGTTGTTATCTCGCAACGTCCTTATTCTTATTGTGACAAGCAAATTGTCCACTATTGCGGACTTCGTTTTTTCGGCATTAGCAAACACCTTAACAACAGGGTTTGCCCTAACGATATTAGTCAGCAAAATACTATAAGGCGGTTCTATCTCATTGGGAGCATTCACAGGTTCTTGCCATTCTGCTGTAAGGTAGAAAGTTGTTTTTTCCAATGGCGTAGCGTCTGATGGGTCAAGCAATAAGCGCAACGCCTTAGCTTTCACAAACCCTTTATAAGGTACCGGCTCTATAATACTCTTAATAACAAACTCAATGTTTTGAATGGAAATTTTATCAATCCATTTCAATTGTTTAAGTTCATGAAAGGGTAGATCAAGTTTAAATTCCTCCACATTTTGCAAGCTGGTAGCGTTCAACCAGGTTTTAAACCAATAAGGGATAATCCCGTAATCAATCCCATTTTTTACGTGCGAAAACACATTGCTCCATGTCCGAACATCTGTACCATCCGGCAGGTTGCGCGTGCAAGAAAGCAAAGGATAGCTACGAGGTCCTAACCTCCCACCTGTAACATTCCATAGCCCTACGAATAGGAGATTACGGATACCCCAATTTTTGTTTTTGCCAATCTTGCAAGTTGGGAAATACCCTGTAAGTGGTAAGTCTGGATAATTGCTCTCAAGAATGCCGTCATAGTATTCTCTCAGCATGAACTGGCTTTCGTTAACGGCCATGGTACTTACCTCACTCTCAACACTTTCAGTAAAATCTTTAGGCTCGTAATTATAAATGTTGTCTTCAGCTTTTTCCCACACCCTGTTGTTGGAACTGTCCAACCCTATTTTGTAGTACACATTATCGTTGTAGCAAAATATTTTGCTACTATCAAAAACGGCAGAAGGTGTAGGGAGCTGTGATCTGCTGATTACTGATGGCTCTAGGACGTAAGTAGTATTAGAGCTATCCTTTGTGTTGTATTCTTCCGATTCAGGAAAATTTGTTTTAAAAGCCATCTGCCTACCATACATGGAAAAGTCTTGATCAATGGTAGCACCACAGTACCTGGTAAAGTCTTTGACTGTCCAACTATTGTAGTTTTTCAGGGCAATCAGCTTAAAGGTCGTCTCATTAATCTGGATTACCGACCAGCCATAACGCTTGCAATGCTCTAGTATCATTTGCTTGCAGGTTACTTCTGGTGAAATAAACTGAGCAAGTCTAAATTTAATGCTAGGTACATACTGAAAGCCAATGTAAACGTCCCAAATTATTGTTCCTAGTTCTACAATTTTCCCGCTGTACAAAAAGATGTTTTCCCATCCAGAGCCATCTAAGTCGGTGGTATCCAATATAAATCCGGATTCTCTGAAAATCTCAACAAGCACATACTTTAATCTAGGGAAAAGACTTGCGAAAAAAAAGATACTTCTTAAATGTTGGCCAGGGTCTGACGGAGCATCTGGAGAAAAGAAATTATTGACAATGCCATTATAGTAAAGTACATCTTTTAATGTGCCAAAATGTCTATAAGGGAATTTGCTTTCCTCTTCTGTCCATCCATCGTTGCGCACTGGTGCAACGATGTAGTTATCGTTGTTATTTCTGGTTCTATAAAATTGCTGCAGGTATCCGTTTGAGCCGTCCGCTATATTGATGGTAGTGAAAGGCATTGTTATGGTACCGCCAATTTCCATCGTGCAAACCTTTCTATCCTTTAGCTTATTGAGCACAATGCTGAGGCCACTTAATAAGAATCCTGAAAGGGAGCTGGCTTTGCTGTTAGTAGATGCAATGGATTTATTGATCACTAAAACTGCCAACATATAAAATCCCCCTTCTTGCCATAGTTCCACATCTAGTTTAACCTGGTGTTTGATGGGCTGAAAGAAAAATTTATCGCCTAAACTCTTGGCGTTGTTTTCCGAATAGGGTATGGTAATTGGAGTAGAGAACTCCTTGAACAAATCTTCAATTAAAAAAAGCGGGTTTTCCCGCTGAAACTCAAATGATTGGCCACTTGCAAGGTCAATGAACTCGCCGTTGTATTTTAGTTGAATCATATCTCTATTCCTATGGTTAATTCGTCAGCATCAGTAATCAAAGTATTGATCAGGCAGTATTTAGTGCCATAGCCAATTGAATAACTCATTCTAACCGTTTCAATAAGGGTGGTATTCTTGAATATGTTGATGGTAAAATAGTCGGTAGTAAGTACTTGGAAGTATATCAGGATTGTATTGGCATTGAAGGTATTGGCAATGAACTTTGTACTCATTTGACCTTGCGCTACTGTACCTGTGTTAATCAGGATAGAACCTGATTGCACGACCAGCACACTAATAGCATTGGTATTATTGATGATATACTTTGCCTTCCTAAGTACGTAGGTCTCATTGTCAGTAGCTACCTGTAAGTTAACATCATCCGGAGTAAATACCTCGTTCTGATCAGCCAGCTCAATGTCAATGGGAAAGCTCCATTTGGTATCATTGGATTTGAACAAATCTTTACTAGTTTCCGTAACCAAAACAGGTACCAGGCGATCACTGTAGAGCATGTACTTCTTAGCTGCGGCCAATAGCTCTACCAGCGAGGCTGCATCTTCCGGCGATTCGCGATAGCCGATGTCGCCCTTGAATTTTTTGGTCAACAAAATAGATTGCTGTGAACGCTCGCCCACCTTAACCAAGTCAGCACTATTGGTTAAGCTCATACCGCCATCTGACTCCTGAAAGGATCGCCCAAGGGAACGCATTACGGCACCAGCTACCCGAATAGTATCAATACCCGAAAGACTATTGGTATAGACCAGGTCACGATAATAGTAGAGCGGCTTGTAATCTTTATAAAATCGGAAGTCATCCGCAATGATAAAGTTAGAGCCAGTACGAAAAACTTTAACCTCCCAGTATAAAACATCATCCATAGAAACGCTGTACCCCAACGCTGATGGGGAAACGTTGAGATGGAAAAAATAGCCGGGTAGGCTAGGGAAATTGGTATTGAGGGTGTAGAATACACCGCTAGTTTTCACCAATTCAGAACGAATGACAATGTTACTGGTATCGCCATCGCTTGCTAGGAAAGAAAGGAAAAGGGGTTGGTCAATAAACACTAACCTATTAGGTACCTGGTAAGTAAAGAATTGTTTGTTGGCCAATAGCGAAGCGACTAAATTATCTCGAGAGTAACGATTTTTCTCTACGCCCATTTTAATGGCCAACCGCTTATGTGATTCTTCAATCGTATTTTCTAGTGAGATAACATTTGGCTCAATTTCCTTGGTGGTAATCCAAAACTTACAGGTTTGATTTTCTGCATGAGTAACAGGTGTATTGCCCGTGGGTATATCGTAATTCAATATTGAATCGATATACTGGTGAACATAAATATACACCTTACCATCACTATTAGGCTTTAGCTTCATCGTGAATGGGTCAGCCGTTGCTGTGGTAGCATTAGCGGCATGGTACCATATGTACACCAAAAGATAAGACTCAGGATTTACGACACCAAATTGCACCACATAGCGCAATTCGTTTTTGCTCATGCAGATGGCAGGTGGTCGCTCAATAATATTTGCAGGCATAAATTATAGCGGGTTATCATTAACATCAAAATTCCAATCGTTGGAATTGTACTCAGTCTCAATAGCTCTATTGCTGTCGAAGAATTGCAAGTGCCAACCATATAGGGTTAGATTGATTGGCCCTATTTGTTCGGCATTGGCATTGTTGAGAGAAAAGTCAAAGAATATCCCCCATTTGCCTTTAGCCTTATAATCTTCCCGCATGAATGATAGGAACTGGTTCATCACTAGCTCACTTTGCTGGTAAGCCAATTCGATGGCATCGGCTCTATTGATATTAGTATCAATTTGGGATAGAATATACAATTCATTGCTAACGGTTTTAGTAGGCGAATCAACTTGCTCATCCTTATAACGAAGGCTGTGGCCAATATGGACCAAGCATGGGAAATGCCCCCAGTTTATGCAAGCTGCATTCAATTCTTCTTCATTGTTGATGCGGTGAAAAGCATTCACTACCTCACCACCACGGGTTGAGCCATGGCCAATCAGCTTATTGTATTGGGCAATCTTTTTGAAATAATCAGAACGACTTTTTAAACTCATTTATACTTATTTAATTCTTCCTCCAATTTTTCTGCTTCTTCTTGCAAGCAAATCATTTCAAGATGGCAGGTGTGGACGTTCATTTTTTCAACCTGGTCAAATGAACCGTATTTGTCACCAGCTATGGAACGCATCAAACGGAAAAGCCCCTCGTTCATGTTATCGCTTTTTTTGTTTTCTGGATACAAAGCAGCATAGTCTTTAGCCAATTGCTGGCGACATCCATCGTACCATAACAGAACAGAAAGCTTCAAATCATCAGACCATTGATGGACTCTTTTGACCATGTACTGGTGCAAGCCCATAGAAAATGGTGCGCGCCTATCACTGTCGGGGTCGATTTGATGGTTATAGTTTTCTTTACCAGGGCGAAAGAAAACAGCGATTAGTTCCTCCAGATATTTTTCCTCTTTGGTGGATACCAATGCTAAGTAGGCCAATTCAGCAAAATGGAATTCGACCATGGTAGTATTGTCGAGGCTGTCAGCCGGACCAAAGAATTTTCCCACCCTTGGGAAATAATTCTTTGTAAGCGTGTTTGCTTCCCAAACCCATTGGGCATATTGCTCACAACTTTTCCGCACATCTTGAGGCAGTCGTAAGTAGGCATAAAGATCTTTTCCGGAAAGGATCTGCACAGTTCGTTGTATGGCCAATTCTTCTGGATGCCCTTGATGAATTAACAAGGCGAGCCGACTCATTTGCTTTTGAGTCAGCTCGTTCCAGTTTTCCGGCATGTCGAAGGAAAGCAGCTTTTTACCTACTGAGTAGTTGATTTCGTACATCAGAATCTTATTAGTGAGCGTTGAATACCCACACCAATAAACGGAGTGAGTCCATTATTCCCAAGTCCATAGGCGGCACAAAAGCCAATGCTCCATTTTTTGGGTGGTGGTGTAGGTATTTGAACGGATGCCAAACCGGAAAAGCTTGTATGCGGGTTGAAGCTTATGGCATCTAGGTAAAGCTGCTTTTTAAACCATCCTTTCTTTTTCTCATGAATAACAAAAGACAGTGAGTCTTTTACTTGGTAATGCCAAATGCTATCTCCTATGGTACCATTGATGGTTAGCCATTTATCCTGGTAATTGACCTTTGAATTTCCAAAGTCAAAAACTTCCTTTGAGGTGTCTGGAGTAATGGTAGGACTAAATGTTCCTGCAGTCTGAGTAGCGGCCACAACCACTGCCTTCACCTGGTTAGGTTTTACTTTGATTGTCTTTGCAATACTGTCCACTATCCGTTGATAATCAATGGTTTTGGCCACTTCAACTTTGCCATGAATTCGTCCGCTGTCGTCTGTCCAGTTGGTGGGCTTTTGCAAGATGAGGGTATCGCCTTTTTCTTTTTTTAGCTTGCTATTACTAGAACAGTTGCGACAAATCATAATTGTAGAAAGAAGAAAATAGAAAAAAAGCCATTGATAAATCCAGTCACTCCAAAACTTTTCTTTTCTCATACCAAGTTGTTTTCGTTTGGAAAGAATTTTTTGATTAGCGGCTTGAGCAATAAGTCATAGAGGCTCGTGCTAACGCCAAAGCTGATGAAATAGTCAACCAACTTTTCTACCTTAAACTTTTTCGAAGCCACCAAAAGCAACACATAAACGAGGGAAAAAACAAAGCTGACAAGTAACGTTTTCCAAGCATCAAGCAACTTGATAGAAGCTAAATACTTTTTCTGCCAGAACCCTGCGCAGATGACAAGCAAAACAATAACCCCATCTAAATGCAGTTTATCCCACTGCATGTAATTAATCAATTCCATTGTTTATCTTTCTAAAGTGATGAATACTTTTTGTCCAGACGCGATAGCATCCTTAATTTTTTTGAACAATGGTTCAAAAGCTTTTACTGATTCATTAATCCAATCAGTGCTGGTACTTGTGCCAGGCAGTAAGCAACCTTCTGTTTGGAATTCAGAGTTACCAGGATGAATTCGAACACCTTCATAGCCTGGAACATTCACCAGTAATGGCATATCCTTTTTAAAGCGTTGGGAATAATTGACAATGACCTGATACCTCCCTGCAGGAATGGCCGTTTTGCCAAAAATCTTGATCAGCTTAATTCGCCATAAAGGCATTGTCTGGGTTAGCCCTCTGTCTTTATCTTCCAAGATAAAGCACTGCTGAACACCTTCGATATAGCATCTACTAATAGTAGTGCTATTTGTCTTAACTGGGTTTTTGACAATAACTTCCATGTTATTTACGTTTACGATAAAATGAATAAAGGTTTATAATCATCGTGCTAATACCTGCACCTATTGTGGCATAAGAAGCCCAATCACTTAGGGTAAAATCCCTAATTGTTTTCAAGCAAAAGGTGATAAAGAATAAAATCAAAGGCCATCTTTGGCCTGCAGAAATTGGTTGATGTTCCATAATTAAAAGAAAAAACTTTGATTTGAATTATCAAAACCTGTGCTTGGTGAAGGCATAGGGGCAATGCTATTGAAATAAGTAGAGAAGCCCTCGTAATCCGCATTGCTATCCAACCATTCTTTCAACTTGGCTAAATAACTATCACCCTTTGCTTTTGTGGAGGACATCATCCGCATCAAATCAGTGTCCGAGGCTTGCTGTTGGCCTTGGTTGGGCAAATCAATATTGGAGGCCAAAGACACGGTGAACCCATCCGCGCTGACACGCACTGGTAGCATACTGCAGGATTCTGAAATGGCTAGATATACAGCAGTCTTTTTTAAAAGCTGAATTGCTTTTCGCTTAATATCATCATCAGGAGACATTTCTTTTAGCACTTCTAGAAATGCTTCACTAATAACCGGACTAATAGTCATTTCCTCCACTTCTTTTATGATAGGTCGCAAAGCCTGAAATGTTCGATGTGGTTGATCTATTTTGTAGATGCTATTGAATTCTAATCCAGAGGTAATGCAGGTATTAAGCGCGTCAGGCATTTCCCACCCTTCCGGCTTTGTTTTAAGCAAAAAAGTGTATAAATCTTCCAGAGCAGATTCACTTTTTTGCGCAAAGGATTTTTCTAACTCTTTATAAAGCCATCTTGGTATGGTACCATTGTCCCCAGCTGCCATATTAGCAAGTCCCAAGTCGGTAATTGAAACGGCACCAATAGCTAGATCATGGTAATAAGCTAGGGAAGTGACCGCCATTAGGCATAGCTCTAGCAACTCTGACGGTTCTGAAGGATTGGTGATGGCCTCATTTTCTATTGTCTGGTACAACGTTTCTCCGAGCAGTGGTACCAGGTACTTTCGTTGCACATTTTTAAAGTCAGGCATCGATACATTAGTGGCTGAATGAGAAACCCTTACATATTTTCTTAGCGTAACAATGTTGGTGATAAAACTTTTCATTAAGCTTTTGCATTTTGAAGGCTGCCGCCAGTATTAAGCGTTGTTAAAATAGAAGTATCATAGCGGAAAACCAGCCTTTTACTATCCGATTCAAGCCGATTCCATCCATTGTAGCGTTTAACCAGGTTAAGTGTCTGAGCATTCATTTGCCGTTCACTTTCCATCTGCATTAGCAGTACAAGAAAAGCCTCTCTAATGTCAGAGCCACTACCCCCGCCGCCGCTAGCGCCATCACCCAATAAGTTGCTTCCAAGTATTGCCGGATTGAACAAAATGGAGAAAAGGATTTGTTTGTCCGCAACTGCGTTATCGGGCAACATTTTTCCCTCTTTAAATTTATCATCCAAAACAATGATTTCAATTTCTTTAATCATTTGTTTGGTGACCTGATCGTAGTAGCATCCAGAAACAATGGTTTTGCCTGCATTTTCATTCCCTGTCAACCAATCATTAATTTCTTTGTGTTTAGCTTTTTTAATCTCAATCCTGGTTTTATCATCCTTGGCATTTTTGAAAGCTTCCAGCTTTTCCCAGTAGCTATTATGTACGTAAATCACATACTTAATTGCCATTTGATTTTTATGGAAAGCCTTTTTTATAATCGGTATAGAACGAGAAATATCTACCCAATGATGAGCAGCATACCACAGTGGCCATGGATATTCATTTGCGCCATTTAGCAACAAGCGATGTAAAACAGCAAATTCAAATCCGCTGGTTCTTGATTTTAAATCGAAGTATTCATTGCCAACACTTAGTAATGGAATTTTTACCTGATAATCAGGATTAAATGATGCACCACCTTTTGATTCCCAATCAGCGCACAAGTAAATATCTTCATTAATACCTTGTTTATTCTTTCGTCCAATTCTAACCATTGAAATATCCGGACTATGAATTTTGGCAATTTTTGAACGATCATTGGTTATTACAAACTGAGTAGCTGACAAGCCAAGACCTAACATATTGTAAATGTTAGCGTAGGAGTATTGATGCGTCTGGTTAAATTCAAACCAATCAAGAACCTCATTATCCAATACGGGTTCCAGCGTTTCTTTTCCAGACGCTGGATCGTAGGCAGTTCTTAGATACGGTTCAAATCCTTTCCCAATAGCCATTCGCACTTTCATGTGCGTAGCTCCTGATAAGACAGGCGTATTCTTAAGATCGTCTATAAGCCTATTGCAAAACAAGTTGTCATCTCCCCATAAAGCCCAGGGAGTAGTTCCGGATGTTGTGGTTTCTGGCAAAGCAGTGATTTTTTTATCACTTGCATACATAACAGAAGCCTCATTGACAAACAAGGATATTCCATCTTCAAAGTATTGTTGCATTTATATTACTTGTTTATTGTTGAAAAATACAATTAAATCAAGGTGCAGTTTAAGAATATCGCCAGTCTGGATATTCTTAATGTTTCTTGTAGCATTTTCAAAATGGTTTGGATTTTTTTTTGAACCAGGATGATTGCTAGCTGCTGGCTCACTACCGTTAGAGGGCATTTTAAAGCTTAAATGTTTTGCAGCGCGTTTAATTTCAATGAATTCACCACCAGTTTGCTGACGATCGTTGTAGGTACGAAAACCGATAGAGAACTCGTTTGCGCCATCCATTACGGCTATTGCTTCTTTAAGGGAAATGGTGTCAAAAATGTCCATGGGCTTTTATTTAGCCCAAATTTCTGCTTCTCCATTGGGTAGTTATAGGACAAAAAAAAGCCCCAACTAAGGGGCTTCATTCTTGGTTACCTCAATGGTAACCGTATATCCGGCTTGCTGCAGCAAGGAAATTTTACGCTCCATACTAATTTCTTTTCGCTTTGTTTTCACGTCATACTGCATCGTGCTAAACGTTCCGCGCTTAATATCCAACTGTTTTGCCATGCCCTTCGTTGTGAGCATCTCCATAAAAGCATCGTCTAAATTCATTTTTTTTTTTTTTTTTAGGCCAATGCTCTAGTCATTAGCCTGGTAACTTCAATTTGAGTTTGAGGTTTAGGGTCAATCCACACAATCCCATCTAGCGTGTGGGTTCGCTCATAGTAATTGGCCTCAAACCTTGGTACCACCAGCCTTTTAACCTTGGCTTTCCCCTCCTGTTTAGTAAACGAATGTTTATCCATTAGTTAGAAACGGATTTAGATTCGTTCATTATGTTTCTGTCTTGCCAATCTAAATATTTGGTGTAAAATTCTTCACACTTTTTAAAAATTTCAGGGTGATCATAGTCAAAAACTGTTGTAAAATGAATTACAAAACAATGCAACTCAATATCGCCATTAAGATTGATGTAGGTAAACTCATGTTTTGGAGCAGTAAAATCATGAGCCAATACGTTATCCAAAGCAATGATTTCCAACAAAGTGTTTGTTGGTGTATGAATTAAAATATCTCTATTTTTAAGAGGGTTTCCTAGATGGTTATTTGCATCTAGGAAGGCGAACTCTGGTAAAACATAGTTTTCAAAAATCATGAGCTTTTTTATTTTGCTTAAAAGTAAGCCAATAGGCGAACAAAAGAAAACAAGCATCGGTAAATACTCATAAAAATAGCGTTAACTGCCTATCCACCAGCTTCTTGCAAGATGGTTGTTTGATCCGCATAGGCATCATCAATCTGTTTTAAACTGACTGAGGTTCTTACCACCGGAGGCGTTGGATTTTTCAAGTTATTTAATATCGCTTCTAGCAATATAGTATTATCAACACCAGCGGCACCAGTACCAGGAGAAGCTGCTACTGTATTATTGCCCGCATTGAAAATACCACCCTCAGCAAATCGAACCTTTTGGATATTGGCAGTGATGCCCTCGTAATTTATTGGTACATACTGTCTGGTTTGCCATTCAGGTAAAGAAATCTGCCTACCACCTTCATTCATGCTGGAGTGTAGCAACAAGTCCGCCAACCGCCGATTATTGGCTACAGTGCTACGACTAAGAATGTATTCACCGCCTTCCATTTCAGCTTCAATCTTTCCGGTTTTCCTGTTGATCACGGGCATACCACCCTCACTATGGGAATGTCCTGTGAGCTTACCACCCTTTGCATACTTGGTGGAGGAAATAACAGCAACTTGAGCGGCCGTGGTAGCCACAGCCGCACCGATGGCGATAGCGGCGGCAATACCAAAGTCGAATTTTGGATATTGAGCCAGAATACTGGTAACGGCCAATGCTCCATTGACAATTGCCTGTGCGATGGCTATTTTCTTATTTCGGGCGGCTTGCTTTTTTTCTAATTCATCTTTTTTCCGTTCATCGTCATTATCAATTTCCTTCAATCGCCTTTTGGCTTCAATCTCACTGATAACTTTATTTTTAAGCAAGGAGTCAATACCCTTCCTTTTGGCCTCATTCCCCTTCAGCTCTCGGTCTAATGCTTCCTTTTCCCGATTATCACGGGCTTTGTTGAACTGGTCAACAATATTCAAGGCATTGGAAACATAACCCAATACATTGTTTATCTTATTGGCATAAAAATCAATTTCCGCTTTAGCGTCAGCCTGCCTGTATTTATCGCGAATACTTTGTTTGAGCGTTTCGAATTCATCAGTAAAAGCAATGCCACGTAAGCGATAGTCTGTTTCTTGCTTTTCAATTGCCGCCAACTCCTGCCTTTTTTGTTCGTCTCTCAAATTTTTCTCAGCATTGAAACGAGCAGCTGAACCAGGTTGAGCGTTATTGACCTTGTTTTCAAGGCTGGTAATAGCAGCTTTGGCCTTAAGTTCTGCCAACAACTTTTCATTCTCAACTAGCTGTTCACGCTTCTTGATGGCATCCTGAATTTCTTCCGCAGTCAGCTTTTTCTTAAAAACCAATACATCTTCAGCTGCTTTTTTTGAATTGGCTGCATAGTCCTGGGCTGTGGCGATATCCTGCCTTCTAGCTTCAACATCAATAGCATTGAGGTTGATTTCATACTGCGTCCTATCAATGATGCCATCTGAATATAACTTGGATTGTTCCTGCTTTTTGAGTTCAAAGAATTCAGCACTAGTCTTAAGCTGGTTCTGATAGTCAGCTTCAGCTTGCTCTTTGAATAGTTTTTCTTGCGCGGCTTTGCGTTCAAGTGCATCCTTTTCAATGAGATAGGCAATAGCCCGATTCTTATCTTTTTCAAGGTTTATTAAAGCTACTCCATGTTGAGTAGCTTCTTTCATAAGCTCGTTATATTTCTTTTTAATGCGCTCAACTTCGCTTTCATCATGATCCTTTCCAACTTGCTGTAACTCAAATTGAAAATTTTTCAGTTTCTCAAGCAAAGAATCGCGTTCTTTTTGTTCAGCCGATTTTGTTTCTCCAAAAGGGCTTTTAGCATTTGGATCAGTTTTTTTAAAATCTTCTTGCCTTTTTTTTGCCTCAGCCTCAGCTTTTGCTTTTGCATCCAATTGTTTTTGCAAAGCATCCCCGTTTAGCCGTTCTATTTCTGCTTCATAACCAGTACGCTTTTCAATTAATTCTTTATACTTCAATTCAGCCTCGGCAATTTCTTTTTGATTAGCTTTTCTTGTATGCGGAACGCCACCGCCCATCCCCATGCCATAGGATAAACTTTCTTCAAAAACGGTGAATGTTCCTGTTTTAGCAATCTGTTCAATGTCCTTTTTCTTGGCTTCAAGTTGTTTCTTGATTCTGTCAAGAGCTTTTGCATTTTCCTCAATTGCATCTGCATTTGTAACTTTTAACCTCGCTTTTTCTGCGCCGATAAATTCTTTCACACGATCAGTACTAATGCCGATGGCATTGCCATACTTATCAAAAGCCGTAATCGCTCCTGGCATTACATTAGTAACTTGTTCAATGATTTTTTTCATTTCCGCTTGTTCGGGAACGGTAAGTTTTGTTTTGTTTTTCAATTCATCATAGCGTGGAAGAAGCGGTTCAATGTTTGTCTTTAATCCGACTAAACTAGCTACTTGGTCATCAAATTTTTCAGTAGCCGTCTGCGTATGTTTAGTTAGCTGAACCATCCCACTAATCATGCCATTGAAAAAATTAGATAAGGTACTATTTGCAAACCAACCAGAGATGTTTTTACTTAGTTTTTCAAGATTAGCAGCAAGGTTATTATTTTTTTTGTTAAATTCTTCTGTTATACTACTGTCATTTTTCAAGGCATTGGTAGCAGTAACGACTTTATTAGCTAACATTTCATGCTGAGCACCAAGTTTGCTAATTACCTCACCGGCTCCTGATCCGTCAGCGTCTAGCTCTTTAAGTACCTGAGAGAAAACAATATTACTACCCCCAGCTTTTTTTGCACCAGCAGCTACAGCGTTAAATGCACTGAGCATGTCGGTGTTAATAAGTTCTTTAAATGCCTTTATCCCTTTTGCGCCTTCAGCGAAAGCACCTCCTGCTACTTTGGCAAACTTTTCAGGTTCTGCCCCAATCTTTTGGAACATTTTGGTGATCGCAGTAGAGCCACGCTCACTTTCTATTCCTAACTCTTGGAATGTAGCAGCTAAGCCCAATATTTCCCCACTGGTAACTTTAAATGTTCCCGATATACCAGCAATGCGATTTGCAATATCTGTAACAACAGGAGCAGACGCCAAACCTTCGGAGCCTAGCACATTCAATGCATTACCAATATGCGTTACATCATCCGCATAGTTTCCACTTTTTAAATCTTCTAAGTTGTTTCTCAATACAGAGAGGCTTTCCGTAATCTCTTTTGCACCGCCTGCAAATTCATCTCCTAAGGAAACAACGATTTTATCCATTGCCTGGATATTGATCTTATTGGCTTCCACACCAACTTGACCTAATCCAACAGCCATTTCTCTTAGATCAGCAGACGATGTTCTTGTGTCGATGCTTTTAAGCCGACTATTCAGTTCCGCAACTGCGGATGCAGAAAGATTGGCACTTTTTTCTATATCGCTAAGGCTATCGCTTAACTTAGCGTTGCCGTCAATCATTCCTGTGACATAGCCAGTCAAAGATTCAATAACACCTTGAACGGTATTTCCAATTACGACACCAAAAGCAACAGCTTTAGCCTCATTAAACCAACTTTTTTCAGCTTTTTGAACGCTACTCATTGATTCACGAAGCTTATTAAGCTCAAGACTAGCTGTTTTAAAGGATTCGAACTTCGCAGCATATTCTGGGGCATCTTCACTCATTAGACGCAGCTCATTGCGAAGTTTAGTGACTTGTGCCTCTACTTGAGCCATTGATGGGCGCAACCCCCCGCTAATTTGAGCTTCCACTTTTTGAATCGCGGCTTGCGTTTCAGCAAGTTTCTTGATTTCAGCACTCATGTCTTTTGTTGCATGTTGCCCCGCTTCAATTGCTTTTGTAAGCTTTTCTGCTTTTTCCTTTAGAACGATCCAGGCGTATTGAGTTTTTGCAAGTTTCTCAATTTCTTTGGTCATATCCCTTCCGGCATTCTTACCCGCATCGATAAGGATTGTCAGCTTATCCGCCTTTTCCTGTAAGGCTGCCATCGAACTTTGCGTATCGCCTAACTTCTTAATTTCAGAAGTCATGTCTTTAGCGCCATTCTGACCATCTGCAATTGCTTTATTGAGTCTTTCAGCCCTTGCTTGTAGGTTAGCCAAGGCCAATTCAGCCGCTCCCTGGTCAATATAAATCGAAATCTTTTTATTGCTTACGTCTGCCATCAGATTGACCAATTATTGATTAATGCATTACCTGTTTGCTCCACAACAATATCTTCCAGCCCAGGAAGGCGATTTTTTATAACTGGATTATACCAATCTTTTGCCTGTCTTGGATTGTCGATTCCATGCCCACGACTAACACCTTTAGCAAGAAAAATAGAATGCCTAGGCACTGAGAAACTAATACGATCAATATTCCCAAAGCGTTTGCGCACAGTGACTTTCAAGGCTTTTCTTAATGGTAATCTACTCGTGGAGTTTTTCGAATGCTGAATTCCCAAAGCATCCATTTCATCAACTAAATATTCTTTAGTCTCTTTACTCCATTCAGTAATTTCACTATTTAAATCGTCAAATCCTTTCCTTAGTGCCATAATCTAAAAATTAAAAAAGCCGGTATTACCCGGCTTTTTTGCTTTGTCCACACTGTGCCGTAGCGGCTAGCTCAACACCTTCGAGCTCAATGCGTAGGGTCGCTCCTATCTTCTCTGGGGTTGTATAATGCGGGCTGGAATACCTGCGAGGCATCCTATTTTTTCCCTGACGCGGGAACAGCCGTTGATGGGTCCTTTAGCTTTAAGAACTGAGAACCATTTTTAAAGGCATCATCAGCCACACTTAAAGAAATATTCGATAATAAACCAGAATAAGAATGTCCAGAAATCTCAACATCTTTCTCAACAGTGGCTGTGTATTTTTCTTCAACAGCCGAATTTTTGAACGTCATAAAAAACAAATTAATAGGTTAAAAAAAGCCCTCTCTAAGACTAGAGAGTGGCACAAACACACATGATTATTACGAGGTTAGCGAGTAGGAACAGTACCTGTATAGAAATTTCGCGCAAAAGTTTGCGCATTTATCTCCCATTTTTTACCGCCACTTTTAAGGTTTCCGGATTTAAAACCACCTTTATCAAGAATCCCAGGGCTAATTACATTTCCAAGCTGGATAAATGTATCTGCAACCATATTAGGCTGCAAGAAAAAAACGCCACGGTCATTTAGCATGTTTTCCATGATCTCCTGTATTTCAGGAGTATCCCCCAATAGCATTACTTTAAATTTCCAGTGAAAACGCCCGCATTCTATATCACCGAGGGAATCCCCATCATTTTCAGCAGTAGAATCAGCTATATACAAGCCGATAGGGCTTTTACCATTAGCCCATACGTGACTGGTAGCAATTGTATATTTTTCCCCAATTGCTGGTGGAGTGCTAAGGGAAGGCACTTGTAAGGTGGTAAAATCCCCCAAAGGGCTATACCAAGCTTTGAAATAACCAGGTTGCGCTGACTTATCGACATCTGTGCTGGTAATCGTTTTATATAAACCTGCCATAATAAATGAAAATTATTTTAGTCTTTTAATTGAAGCATTCCGCTGTTTCTTTTTACTAAAGCGGCAGCAAGCTCCTTGTTTTCTTGAACATCCTTAGCTGTGATGCGTCTGCCCTCAAACAACATTGAAGGAAGTACAATAGCATAAGTTTTTTTATCAACCTTAACCGTTGGCGGTTCATTAGGTGAACTTGCTTTTGACGTTACCAGTTCAGACAAAGTTTTTTCATTAAGCGCAATTACTTCACCTTGCTTTTTTAGTTGATCACTTTGCGACTCCAATGCGGCTTGCAATTTTTCGATGTAGCCAGCAATTTCCGCTTCTTTTTTTTCAGCTATTAGCTGATTAATCTGATTTAAATCCATGGTAGTATTAGGTATAGAAGGTAAAAAATGTTATGGTTGATCGTTAATTACGACTGATTCCAAATCACAGATTTCAGTTCCAAATAGGTATGTCAAAGAGGTTTCGATACCATAATGCTCAACTTTTGAAAATAATTTGTTCATGTCGGAAAGTTTGTTTGTCCCAACAGTCAAATTGTTAGGCAGTGAACAAATCTTTCTTTTTTTACCTGCTAACCAGTCAACGGCTAGAACTTTGCATTTTCCATCAGTGCCAGGCAGCAAAAACACATTGTCGTTTCTTTGGAATCCTTTGTATTTATTATCTATACAATCAACTAAAGTGTCTTTGTCGGATAATGAGGTATAAATTACAGCTCCTTTATTTCGCTGTACCTCTGAAAGTCCACGGAAAATTGCTTTAAATTGGTCTAATGCATCATCAACTGTAATATCGCCAGTTGAGACGATACTGTCAAAACCTTCATCGGCTATGGCCTTTAAAAACTTTTGTTCAAACCCTTCTGTTATGGCAAGATCATTTACATTTTCCCATTTAGCAGGATGCGTGATTGGAGATTGGCCGGCTGTAGTTGCAGTTATGCATTTGAAATAATCCAATCTGCTTTTACCAGTATTAGTAGTTGTAATCTTGACTAAAGCGCCCACACTGTAAGAAGTACCACTAGCAAAAGTTGCGAATTTATCAACGCCTAAACCGTTATAAACCATTCCAACTACTTCGGAAGCGATATTCTTCATATACTCACCCCAGAAAAATGCTGGTAATGGAATTTGTTTTTCCTTATCACTATTGGAGCCATAAGAAGCAGCCCATTTAGCTAAGTATGTGGTTCTGAATTCTGTTGTAGTGAGATAAAGGTCTCTTTGAGCAAGGTCAACCCTAAGCTTTCTGTCGGAAAACTCAAATTGATTTGGATCAGGAGCAAAGACGCCATCGTATGGACGAGATGCTTTTTTCACACTTAATTTAGGCATTAGCATTTCATCCTGAAGATTTTCAATGACATTAATGCCTTCAGCAGCTAATTTCAATTCCTTGTAAAGAATTCCTGAAATTGTAGAGGAATAAGCATTAGCATAACCGCTAATTTTTGAGAGGTCTACTCCATTCATTTTTTAAATATTTTTTCTTAGTTAAATTATTTAGATGCTGCTTGTTTTTTCCGCATCTCTAAATCGTAAGATGTCAAAAATTGTTCGTCTAAATTGGCTTCTGGGTTACCATCGTTTTTTCCTTCAGCACCAGGAGGCACTGAAATATTTGCACCAGGTAATCTACCATAAGCGGATAGCTTAGTTTGTAAGTCGATAACAGAAGCTTGAGATTTGATCAGCTCCTCGTTTGCTTTTGCCAACGATTCAATTTTAGCATTTAAGGCAGTTTGCTGTTCTTGAATTTTTGCAGCTGCTGCAGTTGCTTTTGTTTCTTGATCAGTCAAGACAGCTTCAAGATTAGTTAGGTTAGCTTCATTCACAAGAAAGCCACCATCAACAACTTTAAATTCAGTAGCCAAAGCGGCTTTTAATGTTTTGGGAAACGCCATGTTAAATTTATTATTATTTTTAGATAAATACTTATTTTTAAATGATGCGAGTAATTCAGATAATGGCATAATACCGTCAATTAATCCCATTTTAATAGCATCATTTCCTACAAATACAGACCCATCAAGAGCCGAGGCATTAACATCTTTTCTATTGGCTTTAATTGCGCCAATGAATTGATCATTTAAAGGGTCTAAAAGTGTTTTGATTAGAAGTTTGCCATCCCCAGATGCAGCTTGCTGGAAGGCTTTGTTTTTCATGCTAGACGCTGTAGCAGTATAGCTTCTTAGGATATAACCCCTATTCTCGTTTGCTTTGCTGTTGTCGTAAATCTGAAACATGGTGCCGATTGATCCAATCATATCGGTTGATGAGCTAGCATAAACAGCATTAGCACCAGAGGCAATCCAATAGGCCGCACTGCAGCACATGCCATCTATATAAACAGTAACAGGCTTCGATGAATTTTTAATTTCATCAGCAAAAATTTTAGTTCCATCTACTGATCCACCAGGGCTATCGCTGATAAATAAAATTTCTTTAACAGATTCTGTTTTTTGAGCCAATTGAAATAAGCCCAAGGTAGATGCAGTTCCGTATGAACCACAGAAATCTGATTTCATCAATGGACCTACTATTTTAATGGCAGCTACAGTAGCGCCATCAAAGCCGTTGAAATCAACGTACTTATTGGTAGGCGCAACGATTACATTTTCAGGAAAAGATGCCAGTGAAAAATCTGTTTTGTTTACATAGGTTTCTTCTTGAGCTTCAAATTTGCCATTCAACATGTAATGATCAAGATAAGCAGTGGCGAATTGTTCCTCAATTAGCCAAGGTTGTCTTAATATTGTTGAAGCAGCAAAAAAATTCATACCCCAAATTTCACTACATATAAAATGTCATGAAAGGACATCACCAACTCAATGGAGTGCCATCATCGTTGAGTAATACCGAGCCATTATCGTTAAGTAACTGCGATGTGATGGCAGAATCAGCAGGTATCACGCCCTGGTAGAAGTATCGGCAAAAGCATTCCATTTCAGTAGCATAATATTTACCACCGGATTTTAAGTTGCCAGACTTGAAAGATGTTTTGGGTAAAATACAAGTAGCTATAGCATTGCCAAACTGGATGTAATTCCCTGGTGATTCATCATCCATCATAAATAGGATGATTCTTTCATTGAGCAAGCTTTCTTGCATTTCTAGTTGAGCGGCAAAATCACCGATAAAAACAACTTTAGGCTTCCAGAGCATGCGTTGACACTCAGGATCAGCGATAGAATCGCCATCAGCTTCGAGAGAGTGCATTGATATATAGCATTCGATAGGCTCAGAGCCTGTGACCCATTCGTGCGAGTCAGCGATAATAAATTTATCGCCAATATTTGCCGTACTGATAGGCGTTTTTAGCTCCACAAAATCAGGTAGCAATGAAAACCAAGCCTTCCAGTAGCCCGGTTTGGTATTACCAGCATCCGCCCTGGTGATTGTCTTATACTTTGCCATAACAAAAAAAAGGGCATAATCACATTATGCCCTTTACTACATTTTTTAAAAATAATTCTATTGAAACGTTACTGAGTACTTACTCGCAATTTTGGTTTTTACCAACGGCCATGTAATGCCAGATGGGAATTCATCACTAGTTTTTAGCTTAAATGCCGATGGATACACCGTTTTTCTAAGCACATTGCCATTCACTGTAGACTGATTTACGAATCTGACAGAAATAGTTGTTTCGTTCGTAACGATGTCAGTTTGAACGCTATTGATTACCACAGCGTTAGCTGTCTGATCAAACACAGCTTTGGGTTGAATACTGAATGAAGTATCCTTTCTAGATGCAGTACTGGGTTGCGCTTTTGCGCCAAAAAACACGCCTAACAATAGGGAAAAACAAAAAATAAACTTTAAATGTTTCATTTTATATAAGTGGGGTTTAAAAACTAGTTAATCTTGCTGTGCTGAAATCTTGTAACCTATGCCATCGATGGTTACAGAAATCAATCTATTTGGAGCTATTGGATTAATTAATGTTGGCGAGCTAACAGAACCTAATTGCCATTGAACGCCATCGGTATTAAGGCTGTTGAAATGCCCATTACCTGATGCGTCTATAATAGCTAGATTGTTAGCACAAGATAAAGTCCCATCATCGCCAAGAGACCAGGAGTCGTTATCGTTTATTAAATCTTTATTTACTGAAATTCTTTCGTTATAATCATCTATGACAATTGTTGTACTTTCACCATTACCAGTCCAATCTCCGATGTAAGTCATATATCCGTCAGTTTGAATGCCGCTTCGTTGAAATTGCCCAGCCTCAATACCTTCTTTAAAACTTGCAAATCCTATATTGTTAATGCCCCAATAGTTATCTATAATATTCCCAAAATATCCAGCTTGAACATCTACATAGTTATCATCACTATTTATTATTAACTTAGTTCCAGAGTTATTCCCTCCAAAGTCACCTATTTTAGTTTCGTTGCCTTGGCTAAATATGCCCGAATTTGACATTTCACCAACATTAATCTCATGCGTAGCATATACTTTACCATTTGAATTGATGTAAGCAGATGATGATTCGTTTGGAAATTCAGTCTTAATATAAGATTTTGTAATAGTAGTTTGACCATCTCCTGGCGAATAATTATTGCTAATACTTAAATTTGTATTGCTTATTTGAGCATAGTCCCAAGTGTCTGTACTTTGAATCGTCATCATTTGTGTTCCATACTCAGCATAATAATAGTTGGTATTATTAGCGAAAAAAACTTTACTAAAATCATGACCACTAGCAAATTCACTATTGTCGTCAACAAGTGAAATTTCGCCAGGTGCAATTTCCGTCCTATAGCTTCCAGAATAGGCTGTGTAATAGTTAGGAGCTACTACATTTGATTGAATCTCCAGTGGGATTAAGTTTCCGTTACTTGCTTCTTGGCTCGCTGAAAGCTTTCCTCCTTGCCAATTAAATTGATAGCCAGCAGCACAGTACATGGAAACGCCATTATTCCCGCCAGTTCCATTATCAAAATCACCCCTTCCAAAACCAGCTGACGTATTCCCTATTACTACCCTACTACCATTTGACAGGCTTATATTACTATTGTCAAGCATGTAGAGGTTGGCATATGCTTCAATCATGTCATCATTGCTAGGAGCATAAACAATAAAGTTATTATTGCCTAAATAAGCTGATCCATCAGAAAACAATCGCCAAACATTATCATGCCCGATTAAGTCTGAAGTCCCATTGTCATTAAATGAAGGCTGGTAAGAAGAATAGCCCTGATCATTTACCCAATCCTGATTAGCGATTAAGATTCCATTTTCGTCATACCTAGCATACTCAGCAAAACCGGTTATATCAATATCCCATACACCAGTAGCATTGCTACCACTTTTTAAGGCAAAAGCATCAAGGGCTGCCTTGTATGTCACACCATTTTTTGTGACGGGTGCGTACGTCACGTTTGAAAAGCCAGTAGTAAGCGTTGGCAGGTCGATGACCTTTTGCGCCATGCACGCAACCAAGGCCGAATAAAACGACAGAAACAAGAAGATTTTTTTCATCATAAATTTTATGGGTTAAAAGATGTAAGAACAAGTGCAGGTGTACTGCTTTCATCTGCCAAACCTAGCTTGGTACCAGGCATCCCAATAGGACCCACACCAGTAGAGGTATTAGGGTCTATTTTTAGTCCAGCCTTGTTATTGCCAATAATTATATAGCACTGCCCAGCTGTAACCAATCCAACAAAACAAAATTGGTTTGCGACCAAATTGGCGACATTGATAAAGCTGGAAAAGTCCAGCCCTGGTTCAAAGGCGCTCACCTTCCGTTTAAATAAGGTACCAGCATCGGTAGTAGTAGCGGATTGCTCATATCCGCTACTATATAGAGGTAGCTCACCAGAGGTAAGCCAGTTTCTACCGGATTTTAAAGAGGGCTGTGGCAATTGCTGTGAGGCATTCAGGAATGGAAAGCCGTTAAGCCATTCGATGGGGCAGTACCACCATTGAAAGATACCGCCAATAAGTTGGTTCGTTTTTTTTGAAAAAGCCAGCGGGCTTATATAGTTTGTAAAGTTCATAATATAGCTAATTGAGAAAAGGACAAACGAAAGAGTTATTTTTCTTCCCAGTGCGTAGCCGGTACTCGGCTTTTTTTAAGGCTTCGTAATTAATATCCACATCCAGAACGATTTGGTATAGCTCGCAAAAACTAATGATGGCATCTTGAATGCCCTTTTGCCTCTTGGTAGCCACTGTGTTTTTGGCAACATAGAGACTGAGTGTCTCTATAAACAAGTGATCTAGTAACCTATTGATTTGAATCACCTGATTACTTGTCAAATCAGTACCAACATCCTTCATTATAGAAAATGGAGCAACGCATATTATTTCGTTTTTCAGCTTGTTTTGAATACTACCTGTTTTTTGTTTGTTGATGCCAACAGTCATTTTAGGCTTTTGAAGCAAGCTCAAAATAACAGTACCGAATAGATTTTTATTGCTCAATTTAATTGGCGCGCCCAGCTGGGCAACAGCAAACTTTTTGAGATGCACCTCCGTAGGAATTTTTACAGAAAAAACACGAGTTCCACTCTTTCCCATCCTTTAACAATTTGCAATAAAAGTACAGTGATTTACTGCAATTGTGTAATTTTTTCCTGTAGGCAGTGTGTTTTTTAAAAATCTCGTCCTACACGTCCTACAACACCATCAAAAAAAACAAAATAGGGGATGTGAAACCTACACCGACCTACATCGACCTACATCTTTTTTAGAGAACTTTTAATTTTTTTTCTTTAAAACTATATTGATAATCAACGCTTTTGTGCTTTCTGCTTTTGATTGTAGGACGTGTAGGACGTGTAGGACGGCTTTTTTTAGTTTTTTGCTGTTAAAGGTATATTTTGCTTTAAAGCCTCTTTTTTGGCTAAAATCAGGATCATAATTGTATGTTTTAGCCACTACCAGAACCTACAAAATGGCCTAAATTGTAGGTTCTGGTAGGTCGATGTAGGTTTGACACCCCATATGCAAAAAAAAATAGCCCCAATTTGGGGCTATTGATAGAATTTTATTCGTTCTAAGTGTGTTCGTAAAATTGCTTTAAGCTTAAATAAAGTTCATCATCATCAGGATTTTGGAAAAACGCTCTTTTCAATTCTGGGTCTAATGACTTGTAAACCATTGTAAAATCATAATCCCATACCCAATTGTTTTTGATCCAGGCATCTTTACCGTTAATAGAATTCCATAGAGAAGCAAATGAGTTAATTGGATTAATATAACCATAATCCTTTTCGATATAATCATAAAATGCTCCATTTTTTAAATGATTGCATTTTATTCCTTCAAGAATCGCATCTTCTGAAGTAATTGATTGAATACGCATTGGAAGAACATCGTTAATCTTTAAGAAGATTCTTGCAGCTTCTTTAAATATGCCATAAGGTAGTTTTTTCCCCCCTTCAATATTAGTACTAAGCCTGACTGGATAAGGTATCGTTGACCTATGTCCATCTGCATCATACTCAATAGTAATTTCATTTACTGACTTCAATCCAGCAGGTTTATTGCCCGCATAATGAAAACTAGTGGTTCCCTTATATCCTACTACTGTAGCTTTTTCTCGTACCCAAACATATTGACCTGGTTCAAACCTTGGCTTGAAAAAAGGGAGATGGTAACTAGTCCCATTCCTCATTGTAAAATGAGTATCCGTTTCTTTTGTAACAATAAATTTTTCATCAAAATCAATAGCTTGTTTTATTAGTCGCTTGGTTTTACGTTTCCTATATTCCAAAATTGCTTGTACGTTTTCTGTTGTAAATAAGATTGGTAAAATATTTTGTTTCATATTTCTATGTTTGAATCTAAATCTATAAAATTGTAACAAGTAAGATGTACATGGAAATTTTCACCTCTATCAATATAGATCATATAATCAAGGTTATCAAACCACATACCAAGTCTCAAAGGTTTATTTGAAGGGATTTCAGTATTTAATTTTTCAATATTGTTAATTATTACTGATTTAAATAATTCAAACTGTTCTCCATCTGCATACTTCAATCTATCATGAATTTTTAAAAATGAACTTACGCATTTTTCAAGCTTTGTTTTTGGAGCAGTTCCACCTTTAAATACAATTAAATACTTTTTCATTCTATGATATTTTATTTCTGTTTACACCATATTTATCATAAGCCTTCTTTAAGTTCGATAAACCTTCCTTTAAGTTCAATAAACCTTCATTGAATTCTTGAAGAACTGTTCCTTTTGTATGGATGTAAGATTCTGAACCTAAATTAATTATTTTGAAGTGCTTTTTAATTTTTGAAGGAATAATATCTTCATCAATGAGTGCGGCAATAAAAAAAATACACTTTGTTTTTTTATATTGTTTTACAACCCAATTCAGTTGCTCAATGCTAACACATTCATCAATGCATATGATATTGTAATTTTTTAAAATTAAAGGGCTTAGAACTTGTGGAATTCCTCTCCAATGTAAAGGCTCTAAAAAAATGGAGCATTCAATACCCTTAAATTCTGCCCATACTACTTTGTTATTGACCTTCGTAAAATTTTCAAAAGTTTTTTGTAATAATGTTGTTTTTCCTGATGCTAATGCACCTAAAATAAGTCTATTATTCATAAGTTATTTATTAGAAGCTTTAAAACTTGAAAATATAACGGTGTAGTAATTGATGCCATCAACTTGCACTGGTTCAATCGCTAGCTGCATTTTACCTGATCGAATGGAAGGATTCTCCAATTGCTCCATAATGGAGTTTGCTATTTTTGAGCAATTAAACACCAGGGATGTTGTGTCTTTCTTGCCATTGGCAAACCGCAAGTCAAAGCCCTTTGCATCTTTGAACAGAAGCCAGTCGTTGGAATCCTCATCATAAGCCATTGCGATTAAATCACCCTTTTTTAAGTTCAAAGCATTCACTGCTGGAGGGTTAAGAGTTATTAGCCCTGTTTTAAAGCTAATGCCGACCATGGCTTTTGTTTCTTTTTTTCTAATGTGCAGACTATTTTCTGCGTTAAAAATTTGAAGTTTCATTGTATATAAATATTAATGGGCGTCTGCCCTGGTTTAAAAAATTAGCATTTTTTTGTTTCTTCCGTAACAAAATCTTCCAAAAAATCTGACTTACATCGAGTTACAATCACTTGAATTTGAAATTCTTCTTTTCCAGATTTATGATAATGATTAAAGGCGGTTTGTTTTACTGCCGTTAATTCATTATTGGTTTCTAGCATTGGGATTAATTCAGATGCTACGTATCTCAGCAAATCTTTTTCATCCTGCTTTAATGCATAACTATTTTTTTTTCATCTTCAATCAGTTTTTCTATGGTTCTATCCGTAAACGCTGTGGCTCGTTTTTTTTGATTGTTTAAATCCTTAATAATAACAGGGCAGCCATATTCTATCCAGTCTTTATTTTCTTTATAGATTTTCATTTTTAGCTCTTTAATTGTTCTAAGAGCATTATCTTTATTACTTATCGTTTCACTAATAAGCGGCGTCATAGTCATTGATAAGTCGTTTGTCCAAAATAGGCATGCACAAACATTAACATACCATTTGTCTGATTCTTTGAAATTAATGATTCTAATTCCCGTTTTTGTAGTCATGTGATTTATGATTAAAAATTAAAAAACGACGTCTAGGATTTCTTCCATGCCATCTTCATTAACGATTGTGATGGAAGAGCAATCGATGGTTCTTGTAGTGTAAGAGCCGGATACTTTTTCAAGCAGTTTCCCTTTTATTCTTACGTTTTTATCTCTTGTTAGCCGATTAATCAGTGCTAGTTGGTTTGTAAAACACTTTGCATGTAAGGCATCAATACCTAGCGAAGCATTTTCGTTATAATAACCTACTGTAAATGCTAAGAAGTGTTTTCCCGAGTGCAATTCGCATTCTTCTGCAGACTTAGTTATAAAGCATTTCTGGTTAAAGTCTTTTTTAGTTTCTTCCTCCGGTTCAAATGACTTTTGAAGGTTAAGACTCAATTCGGAATATTTAAACATGAAGCAACTTGTTATTTGCCTACCACCACCAGGAGCCTTAAAGCTCATGCTAGGATTTACACCGATATAAGCTCTACAGCTAAGGAAGTAAGACTCTAATGTCTTTTGATTAATTGGTTTGTTACCGCTGGTTTGGCGATAAGATTGTGCGTACAATGAATAGATCTTGGAAAGGCGTAAATAAAGTATATCGGTTGGTTGATTGTATTCAATAAACTGTGGTTCTTTTCCACTGTTTTTTTTGACCTTCATTTCCGTTTCTATTCTGAAATCGGTACCTTCTGCTATTTCCCCTTTTTCATAAAGAAAATCAATAGTTTTCCAAAAAATACCCAAGTTGTCAACTTCGCCAATAAGCTTGCTCAGGTTGATGATACCATTAAGGCAGTAGGTAAATAATGATTCATAGGAGAATCCAAGATTCATTTTATCGCCAATAATATTCCCTGCAGTTAAAAGAATGCAGTAGTTTTTGGCAATCCTTTCCTTAAAGGAATCGCCATTGTCTGTCATTGTTTGTTTAAGCTTGTTTAAATTTTCATTGAATTTCGTAATAAAATTGTCTTTAAAGTAGCGTCTATACTTAAGAGGTTCAATCAAAGAGCCGCCCATTCCTTTAATAATCCATTTATTCCAAGTATCAAATAACTCTTTGTCTTTTGCCGTCCGACCTCCTTTGTTGGTGAATTCGACAGCAATGCTTCTTGTGGGTAAAGCTCCATCACCTTGGGTAGATAATACCTGACCAATAATGATCGCGCCGCAACGCACTTCTTGGGTTTCAACCTTTCCTTTAACACCAGCTCCTCTGTCTCTACCTTCTTGGTCATAGTAGGCTTTGAATGCGCGAACAAATTCAGGGTTGTTTGAATTTTCGTCGAATTCATTGAATAATTGCACGCAATTCTGGAATCTTCCCATCCTATTCCAGAAAGCATACACAGTTCCTTGGTTAAGATTGAAAGCTTTGCTGTCGTGGTCAAAAAATAGCCAATATAATGCTTCCGCCCAGGTACTTTTTCCTGATTCAACCTGACCATAGCCATATAGCAAGGGCATCTTTTCGTACCGGACGATAAAATCTTTAAATAATGTAGCTAATCCAAAGCATATTAAAGGTAAGGCTGCATCTTTATGCATCTTAACTAGATGCTGGCAATAGGTTTCAAAGCTAACAGGAGCTTCTCTATAGGTTAATGATTTGTCATTGAAATAAATATTGCCATCCTTAATTCTTTTTCCTTCTTCATCTGTCCTTTTATTATCATTAATTTCTGAAGAAGATGGCGAAAAAAAATGATTATTCCCGACCTGAACCATGCCATATTTATTGCAATAAGACAATTGATTATTTACAAATACGGCATTTGAGTAGGCAAAGAAGCCTTCTGGTTGAAACCCTAAGTAAGAAAATTCTTCGGCCTCATAAAATTTATCGCCAATAGCTGAGAATATGCGGTTTAATGAACTTTTTGAAAAACTATCTTCTGTTTTGTAATACCCCCTATCCTTTGTCATCGTTTGAAAAAACTCAACAGAATTAAAGGCTTTAGACGGAATTTCTATTAATTGATCCTCTTTACCATGCACATGAAGCAATCCAAGTCTTTTTGTCTCACCATTAATGCTTTTTAGGATATATAGTGGTTTTATAATGAAGTTTGTTACTTGTGTAAATGATTGGTTATTCTCGTGACTCCAATATCCTGTTAGTAATCCAGCATTTTCACGCCAGTCAATTCGGTGGTTATATACCCTATCTGCATCAGCCCATTTAGGCAGGCGAAGATTCGTATCCTCGGTAATAACAATCGTTTCTTTTTCCTTATCAAGCCTTGATAGGGCATTTTTTAAGTTCGCTTTCTTTATGCTTGTGTTGTCAAGTATCTCATTGGTATAGAATTCTCTAATTAGAGAATCCTTGAAGCCAATTAAGAGACCAGCAACTTTATTTACAGCATCATTAATATCGGTAGGATGTTCAGCCCTTTCGAGTAATTTTTTAGCATACCAAACTATGCCATGTTCTGCAATCTTATTAATTTCCTTTTGCACAAATAATTACATTTTGCCGATGGTAAATACCCTCATAAATGGGTTGTTTATGTTCCCTAAATCCGTTTCAGCATCCTTAAACTTTTCGTATTTAGTCGCTTGATCAACCTCAAATACATACTGCACTATGATTCTGCCATTTTTAAGTGCATTTTCTTTTTTGCAAAAGGCATCTCTTTTGCCGATTTTAGTTTGAATGTAAAACATCGTTATTATTTTAAAGATTTGATAAATTCTTGAGCGTATTCATCTGGGTCTTGACCAGGCGTATCAATCACGTAAACTGTTAAGTCGTGCTTTAAAAATTCAGGCAGATATTTTATCATAGAATCTTCACCAGACCTATTGACTTTTTTTGTGCCATTTTCGTCCGTGCTAGTTTTGTTTCCATCCTGCCATAGATTAACATACTTAGAGTACTTCGCAATAAGCTTAATCTGTTCTTCCGTAATACTGGTACCACAAGTCCCAACAGTTCCATGAGCGCCAGCTTCTTGGCAGCTTATTACATCCAAGTAGCCTTCAACTACGTTTATCCTGTTTTTTTCATAGCTAAAAGCTTTAGCCGTGATGGCTTGGTACAAACCAAATAGGACCTCCTTTTTTTGATAAATAATTGAATCGCATAGATTCAAATACTTTGTACTGCCAAACTTTTCGTCCAGGGCTTTATTGCCGGATGGAATAGACCGGCCAGCTAAAGAGATTAGTTTACCATTGGCGTTGTGAATTGGAATGATAATTCGATTACAAAAGAAATCTTTTGTAATGCCATCAGTAGTTTTTATAACCCCAGTTTCCAACAGTCCTTGGTAATGGCCACTATTGATTCCGTTGCTAGAGATTACTTTATTATCTAGTGTGGCTATCCCTAAGTGCCACTCCATTGCTTTTTCTCTTGTAAAGCCTCTTTTAAAAAGGTATTGCCAACCAGGATGTTTATCATCTAGTTTATGTAGCGCTGTGCTATACAAATTGTGAGCAAATGCAATTGCTTCCGACTGCTTTTGTTTTTCAGATTTAAGTTTTTCTCGTTTGTTTTTACTTTCTTCAGTTTCATTTTCATACTCCAGAGCAATGTTGTAAAATTCAGCAAGCCATTTTATCGCTTCTGGATAGGTGTACTTATTAAATTCCATCAGGAATTTAATAGCGTCTCCGGACTTTCCACAACCAAAGCATTTATAAGATTGCTTTACAATGTTAACATGAAAGCTGGGGGTTTTTTCATTATGAAAAGGGCATAAGCCTGTAAAGTTTTGACCCTTCCTGGTAATTGTTGTGAATCTGCCTACTACGTCATCAATTAGAGAGGCATCTTTCACTTTTGATATGCAATCGGCTGTAATCATTAGGATAGAATGTATGAAGAGTGATCAGAAAAATCAGGAATTGTGTAACCAACTATTTTTATACCACAGCTGCCATCCAATGGAGGGAAACCTTCTTTATTACTAAAGAGAGCAATTATTTCATCAATGCTGAGTGCATTTCTAGATGGGTTGCAATGAATGATTTCTCTCATGATTAGTGTCAAAAAACATTGCAAATAGTTATTTTCACTGTCTATAAGTAAATTCTCATATCCAAACCAAAATTGAACGCTTTTTTCAACTAAAGAAGTGGTATTCCAGTCACATAATTGATAGCTGAAATCTTTTTCTTCATACTCAATAAATAATTCGGCACCTGTTGTAAGGTGTAAAAGTTTATAAACGGTAGGCATTGTTCTTTATTTAAATTTTAGGTACTTCACTTATTTTCTTTTCTCTCAAGCTCATAGCTAAAGACTTATCGCTGAGCCTATAATGCAAAAGTGTTTGTTTATCAATAAATTTTGCCATCCCAAAAAAGAAAGGGGTTTCATCTAAATCATTTCTAGATGCATCAAACCCTTCGTTGCGGGCAATAATTTTTTTCCCCTCCACTAGGGATTTACCAAATAGCAGGTAGGTGATATTATCGGAAATGCTTTTCCACCTAATTATGTTCCCAGAAATAACTACGGCTTCGCCTGTAGGCTCATTAATATTTATGCCGTTAAAATCTCTTTTAACAGCAACGATTAAGTTAGTTCCCACCTTTATTTCTCTAGCTTGTAGTGCCAATATTGGGAAAATTGGCATAACGAGATAAAAATTACCATCTTCATTAAGATGGTATAATTCCTTTTCCATAACTAATTATTAAAATGACTTTAAAAAAAATTTGCACCCCATAGAAATGAGGTGCAACCCAACTAACGATTGCCTAAGCTTTTTGAAGATTCGCAAATAGCTTGTCTTCTTCAATAATTTTATTTTGCCTTTCTGTAATTAATTTGACAGCTTCATCAAGTACCAAATCTGAGTTCTTTAATGTTCGTCCTGTGAACACGTTAGTAACAACATTTAAGCTCAACCCTAACCTTGAGCTTAAGTTCTTATAATCTCCCTTTACAAGGTTTTTCTTGCAAAAAGCTATTTTTTCTTTTGAGATTGCTGACATTTTACTGTATTATTACGGTGTCGCTACACCATTGTTACAAAATTATTACAGTGCAATACTAGTGTTTTACAGTATTATAACTGCAAATTGCTGTAAAATTACTGTACAATTTAACAATTTTAACAGTTTTGAGCTTGCTTAATAGTTAATAAAAAAGGTGAAAAATTGACTTTTAAAGGTTAGAATTTGAGGCTTTTAATTAAAAACCATGATAGATGAAAAGGAATGATGAAAAAGACTATAATAATGAATTAGTCGAATTATTGAACTGGTTTGCTGGGAGGGGATATACCTACGAAAAAATAGAAGCTGAAGCTAGAATAGGGAAGGGCACAATTTCAGTAGCCAAGGCTAAAAAAAAGGCTACAGCTAGAATGGTTTACATGCTAGAAGAGTTGAAGAAATCATTGCTAAATGCTCAAGAAATTGGGGTTTCTGAAAAATTGATTACTTCAAATGAAAAACTAGAGTTTTATCAAAATAAGCTGCTAGAATCCCAAACAACTATTATAGAGTTACAGAAAGAAATTATGGCCTTAAACCTTGAAAATAGTAAGCTAAAATCTGATTTAGAAAAGGCTCAAGAAAAGCTTAAAGAGAAAGGTAAAGTAGTCTCCGCATCGCTTACAAAAGGGAGTAAAGCAAAAGTAGTATAATCTTATATACATTATTGCTCCATAGAGTAAAAATATTAGTCCATAGAGTAAAACAGGTGTTTTTGTAGGTTGATACTCAATCCCTAATGAGTCTCCCCTCAGCTCCACCATTTATTGTAAAAGGGAATGCACCAGTACATTCCCTTTTTTTATGCCCTATAGTCCTCCCTGATTCTTTCCTATTAATTGGTCGTAATGGTTTTACCAATTAAATGCTACACCTTGATAAAAGCATATTTCGCTTTAATCTTTGCATTGCTTCAGTTTACAAATTAATTCCTTCAACACCTGCGTATGTACTTATACCTAAAAGCCCTCCACATCATTTTTGTAGTTACCTGGTTTGCTGGCCTTTTTTATATGCCACGCCTGTTTATTTACAATGTGGAAGCCAACAATGAAGCCAGCCCAGCAAAAGAAGTGTTGCAAAGGCAATTTAGTATCATGATAAAAAGATTGTGGTATGGCATCACCTGGCCTTCTGCCATCATCACCTTAATTCTAGGAACTACGGTGATGTATCAAACCGAATGGATTGAACATTTATTGGATGAAGGGGGTAGATGGTTATTAATCAAATTGGGGTTTGTTGTTTTTCTATACGCCTACCATCTTTCGCTTCATGTAATTGCGCTACAGCAATTGAAAGGCTTGTTTAAATATTCATCTACACAACTACGTATTTGGAATGAAGTAGCCACCATCTTTTTAATCGCTATTGTAATGTTAGTCGTGGTAAAGCAAAGCATTAGCTTGGTCTGGGGATTGGTGGGTTTGGTGGTATTAATTGGGGTATTGCTCGGTGCAATTAGACTTTACAAGTTGCTGAGAAACAAATAATCAACTTTATTCAAAGGGTCTTTAGAGCAAAAACACAATTACAACTCTAAGGGATAAAATAATTCAATGGTAACGCTTAGCAATTCTACATCCAGTAAGCTTCATGCTTTCAAGATGTAGCAATGTGGAGCATAGATTTCTCTACAAACTGATTCGTTTTGCGTTAGCGGACGGGTCGCCAGCACCAATCGTGTACGATTTTCGTTGGCGGACGGGTCGCCAGCACCAATCGTGTACGATTTTCGTTGGCG
>JAIXOJ010000112.1 GCA_027486835.1 Chitinophagaceae bacterium | reverse complement strand
TTGACCAATTTTTGCATCGTAAGGAATGGCAATATCTTTACTATAAACAGCACCAGCAGCTGCACCTAACTCATTAATTATCATTTCAGTGCTATCAAATGTGCCATTCTGATTAAAATCAATCCACGCTGCTACTCCTTGTTTATAGGAAGTGGATGTAGATACGGATAGATTTACGGTATCACCTTGAGAAACGGTGGTTGTGTTAGTAGAATCATTAAAGAAATTGTAACCTGGTGCATCACAAGTGGATGCTCTACTAATTGTATTAAAATCAACTTGACTAATGTAATCATTACCTGTACAACTAGCTGTTGGTGTACAGTAATTTAAGTACGTCGTAATCGTCAAACCTGCACTTGTTACATTTTTGGGGGATGCACAATTAGAGGAACTAGTTAATGTACAAGTAACAACATCACCAGTAATTAAAGTGGTGTCTTGATAGATAGTGCTATTCGTTCCAACTACTACGCCATTCTTTTTCCAAACATAAACAGGTGCATTACCTGTAAGCGTTGGGTTGGCAGTAAAGGTTACCAATGTACCTGCTGAAATTGCAGTTGCAGTTGATGGGGTAGAAGTTATTGTAATAGTAGGTACAAGTGTTGCCCCTGTTATAGTAGTGTAGATAGTATTACTAACCACCGTTGGAGTTATCGCACAAACCGCATTTGAAGTCAGTTGGCAGGTAATCGCATCACTGCTTGTCAAACTATTTGTTTTGTAGAAACTTGTGGTCGCTCCACTAATAGAAGTTCCGTTTTTCCTCCATTGAAATGCAGGACTTGCACCCCCATTAACTGAAGTAGCGGTAAACAATACTGAATCACCAGTACATACACTCGTTGCAGCATTAGAAACAATTGAAATGCCCACATTGCAATTACCCTTGAGGATATTTACAACATAGTCTTCTGTTTCACCAAAAGAATAATTTGTACAAGGAGTGTTTCCAGGTAAGGTATTATACCTGCAACGAACCCTTAGTCTTGTTTGACCAATTTTTGCATCGTAAGGAATGGCAATATCTTTACTATAAACAGCACCAGCAGCTGCACCTAACTCATTAATTATCATTTCAGTGCTATCAAAAGTGCCATTCTGATTAAAATCAATCCACGCTGCTACTCCTTGTTTAAAGGAAGTGGATGTAGATACCGATAGATTTACGGTATCACCTTGAGAAACGGTTGTAGAGTCATTAAAGAAGTTGTAACCTGACGCATCGCAAGTTGATGCTCTGCTGATGGTATTAAAGTCAACTTGGCTAATGTAGTCATTGCCAGTGCAAGAAGCTGTAGGTGTACAATAATTAAAAAATGTTGTTATGGTCAAACCAGCACTAGTTACTGTTTTGGGTGTAGCACAAGCAGCATTACTTGTTAATGTACAGGTAACAACATCCCCAGTAGCCAAACTAGAATCTGTGTAGCTAATTGAATTGGAGCCTACATTCACTCCGTTTTTCTTCCATTGATAGGTAGGCGCGCTTCCTCCCAAGGTTTGGCTAGCGGTAAAAGTGACTGAAGATCCCAAAGCAATTGTTGTACTAGGATTAGCTGTTATGCTAACACCAGGAGAAGTTCCAGAGGCAACTACGGTTGTCTTAATACTATTACTGATCGCCGTCGTATTAGTTGCACAAGCGGCATTAGATGTTAAATAACATTGAATACTATCCGTACCCTTCAGGTTGTTTGCTGTGTAAGTAATACCAGTTGCGCCAGTTATGCTTGCTCCATTTTTGTACCATTGATATGTAGGAGAAGTTCCTCCGAAATTTGGTTTAGCAGTAAAAGTAACCGGATTACCCGAACAAATACTTGTGTTGTCTGATGTGATGGAAACTGCCGCTACACAAGGAGCATTAACAAAGGAGATTCCACCAACAAATCCTCTTGGATAGTTTACTGGTGTCATGGGTATTGCACCCCCTCCAAAACCGATGCTATCCCCAGTTACAATACTAACCCCGTTGCTAGTAAATTTATTTACTCCAGCACCAGCAGTTAATGCCCTGTACCCTACAGAATTGTCACTAATGCAAAATCCGTAAGTAGAATTAGGTGGAATGGTTACTAAAATGCTATCAGTCAAAGTTGCTACACCAGTAGCAGTATTGGTTACAGATCCGCTATAACCTAAAACCCAACCATTTAATCCATCCCCAACTTGCCCTTGAGACCAAGAAGCGCCATTTGACTTTATTTTAGTTGGATTATAAAGAATACTGTAGTTGTGTGTTGCAACTGAATTCAAATAGCATTGAACAGAAACAACATTAATCGGATAACCGTTAGCATTTTCAACATTAAACGTAATGGAAGACGCGCCAGTAGTTTGAACATGGGTAGTAGATATGGTTGTTTGTGCATTACTAATGAATGCAAAACAGAGAAAAGCCAACATGCCTAAAACTCCAGTTACAAATCTTCCAATTTGTTTTCTAGTAAAAGAATAATTCATATTTGTGGTTTTAAAATTTACAAAATCTAAAAAAAAGCTACCCAAAGCTGAGTAGTTTATGGAATGTAAGGTTATAAAATTTATACTTTTCTTTTAAAAAATACACTTTCAACTACAGCGACAATAGTAATAATTATTTCCGAACAAAGGCAATAAAATAGCTCAAAGAGCCATTTTATTATGCAAGAACAGTAATCCCAAGTGCAAAAAGGGATAAAAGTTCGAAAATAAACGAAATTAAAAAAGCCCGAAATACGATCGCATTTCGGGCTTTTTAATTGCTAACATTTTAAGTTAATCAACAGTATCCAAATTATCTAGCGATATTAACAGCACGTTTTTCTCTGATCACTGTGACCTTTATTTGACCAGGATAAGTCATTTCTGTTTGAATTTTTTGTGCAATCTCAAAACTAAGTTTATCACTATCGCCATCCGTTACTTTATCCGCTTCAACGATGACACGTAATTCTCGTCCTGCTTGGATAGCATATGCCTTCTCTACACCTTTATAGGTTTGGGCTAGGGTTTCTAAATCTTTAATACGCTGGATGTATTGCTGCATGATTTCTCTTCTAGCACCAGGTCTTGCTCCACTGATTGCATCACATGCTTGAACAATAGGGGCAATTACAGCAATCATTTCCATTTCATCATGGTGAGCACCAATAGCATTAACAACAGAGGCATTTTCACCATACTTTTCTGCCAACTTCGCCCCCAATAAAGCGTGGCTCAATTCTGTTTCTTCGTCTGGCACTTTTCCAATATCATGAAGAAGACCAGCCCTTTTGGCAAGTTTTGGATTAAGTCCTAATTCGGCAGCCATGATTCCACACAAATTGGAGGTTTCTCGACTGTGCATCAATAAATTTTGACCGTAGGAAGATCGAAACCTCATACGACCAACCATACGCACCAATTCTTTGTGCAAGCCATGAATGCCCAATTCAACAACTGTTCTTTCACCAATTTCCAATACTTGATCTTCTAGCTGCCTTCTTGTTTTTTCTACTACTTCTTCAATTCTTGCAGGGTGTATTCTACCGTCTGCAATTAAACGCTGTAAGCTTAAACGAGCAATCTCTCTTCTCAATGGATCAAATGACGATAGCACTATTGCTTCCGGTGTATCGTCCACAATTAAATCAACCCCGGTAGCTGCTTCCAGTGCACGAATATTTCGTCCTTCTCTACCAATAATTTGACCCTTCATTTCATCCGAATCAAGGTTAAATACAGATACAGTATTTTCAATGGTCTGTTCAGCCGCAGTACGTTGTATTGTTTGAATCACAATTTTCCTAGCCTCTTTGGTGGCCTTTAGCTTGGCATCCTCGATAATTTCTTGTTGCAGCACCAATCCCTGAGTATGGGCAACAGATTTCATTGACTCAATAATTTGAGCCTTTGCCTGTTCTACTGTTAATCCAGCAACGGCTTCCAGCCTTTTTAGATGTTCTGCTTCATGTTTTTCGAATTCAGCCTTTTTCAGATTTACCTGCTCAATCTGTTTATTTAATTGCTCACGCACGGCCTCCGCCTCTTTTGTCTGCTTCAAAAGGTTTTCTTTGAAAGTGTCCTGTTCTTTAATTTGCTTATCAAGCTGAGCTTCCTTTTGGGAAATAGAACTTTCTTTCTGGCTAATTGACAATTCTTTTTGTTTAGCCCTTGCCTCAGACTCTCCAATTTTTTTGTTCCGTTCCAATACATCGCTGTCATACGCAGCTTTTAATTCAAGGAATTTGTCTTTGGCCTCTAACTGCTTTTTCTCCTTAATGTTCTCCGCTTTAAGTTCGGCCTCTTTAATGATTGCCTTAGCTTTCACTTCTGCTTCATCAACAAGTTGTTGGGTATTTTTCGTTGAAATCAGTTTCCCAACTACAATTCCCGCCACTAGCGCAACTGCACTAGCAATGATTATCCATACAGTACTATCCATTCTTACTTTTTTTCACTTTTAAAATTCACATTTACAAACAATAATTACACACTGCAAAAAAAAGGGTCATTCCCTCGTGCAGCGAGCGAAGATAATTAAATGTGTTTCTTAATGTGAGGTGTTTTTTAAAACTTGTTCTTAAAAACTATCCTTTCAAGGTTTGTCCACATAATAAATAACGGTTTTTTGAATTCATGTTTTTTATTAGAGATGGCTATTCTGTATCGCACTTGTTCCGTAATTTCAGCAGTATTCTTATATAAACAACTAATTTTTGGCAACTTTTGACGTCGACTTTTTATTTTTTTGTTCACAATTTTCAACAGAATGTGAAAAAAAATCAGTGCTCTTTTGAAGAATCAGCTTGTAACATTGCCCACATCAAAGGGTGGTTTTTCAACTAAAATAAAGTAATAGCCAACTTTAAGATTCTAAAAACGTTTGACCAATTGCTAATCACCCAGAAGCTGATAATATATGCAAATTGAACCTATTTTACTAGAGAACAAAGATCGATTTGTGTTATTTCCAATCAATCATCAAGATATTTGGAAAATGTACAAGCAGGCGGAAGCTAGTTTTTGGACTGCTGAAGAGATTGATTTAACACCTGACTTGCAGGATTGGGCTAATAGGCTGACCGAGGACGAACGCTTTTTTATTAAGCATGTTCTTGCCTTCTTTGCAGCCAGTGACGGTATTGTAAATGAAAATCTTGCCGTTAATTTTTTACAGGAAGTGCAATACCCCGAAGCTAGGTGCATGTATGGCTTTCAAGTTATGATCGAAAATATCCACAGTGAAGCTTATTCCCTGTTGATTGATACTTATATAAAAGACCCCAAAGAAAAAGACAGATTGCTTAGGGCAATTGAAACGATCGATTGTGTAGGAAAAAAAGCTGATTGGGCACTTCGTTGGATTTCAAAGGGAACTTTTGCAGAAAGGTTGGTTGCTTTCGCAGCTGTGGAGGGCATTTTCTTTAGCGGTAGTTTCTGTTCCATTTTTTGGCTCAAAAAAAGAGGTTTAATGCCTGGGCTAAGCTTTGCTAACGAACTAATTAGCAGAGACGAGGGCTTGCATTGCGATTTTGCTTGTCTTTTATATACACAACACTTGCAGAACAAACTAGACAAAGAGGTTGTGAAACAAATAATCGCCGATGCAGTAGTCATTGAAAAAGAATTTGTTACTAGTTCAATCCCAGTACGCCTCATTGGAATGAATGCAGAACTCATGTGTCAATACATTGAATTTGTTGCCGATAGATTATTACTATCATTAGGCAACGAAAAAATATACCACTCCTCAAATCCTTTCGATTTTATGGAACTCATCTCTTTACAAGGAAAAACAAATTTTTTCGAAAAAAGGGTTGGGGAGTATCAAAAGGCTGGAGTTATGAATCAAGAAGCTTCCTCTAAATCATTTTCCATAGATGAAGACTTCTAGTTAAAGGATATAAACCATAAAGACCATTATTACCCACTTACCAAAAATCATTTCACTTACCATACTGTACTAATTTATTTTCTATGCACGTAATTAAGCGCAACGGCAAAAGGGAAGCCGTTCACTTTGATAAAATCACTTCTAGAATCATGAAACTGAGCTACGGCTTACAGCTCAAGAGAGAAGATATCATTGAAATTTCCAAAAAAGTTATCATCGGCATCTACAACAATGTAACTACAACAGAGCTTGATAATCTGGCAGCCGAAATAGCAGCCTCTTTCACTACCAAGCATCCTGATTTTGCAGTGCTTGCAGCTAGGATAGCCGTTTCTAACCTTCACAAAAACACGGCTAAATCTTTTTCTGAAACAGCAGGATTGCTTTATAACTATGTTGACAATAAAACCAAGGAGCAAGCCCCACTGATTGCAGATGATGTATATGCTATCATCCAAGAAAATGAAGACATACTAAATGCTGCCATCATTTATGATAGAGACTATCATTTTGACTATTTTGGTTTTAAAACTTTGGAAAAATCTTATTTACTCAAGGTGAATGGAAAGATAGTTGAGCGTCCCCAACATCTTTTTATGCGGGTGTCTATCGGTATTCACAAATCAGATATTCAAGCTGCTATTGAAACCTATAATTTAATGAGTGAAAAGTGGTTTATTCATGCAACCCCTACCCTCTTTAATGGCGGCACACCTAAACCTCAGATGAGTAGCTGTTTCTTGCTAAGCATGAAAGATGATAGCATTTCTGGCATTTACGATACCCTAAAGGACTGTGCCGTTATTTCCCAGTCTGCTGGTGGTATAGGACTGAATGTACACAACATTCGTGCAACAGGCAGCTATATCAAGGGTACCAACGGCACTTCCAATGGTATCATTCCTATGCTGCGTGTATTTAACGATACAGCTCGCTATGTGGACCAAGGGGGTGGCAAAAGAAAAGGAGCTTTCTCCATCTACTTAGAACCATGGCATGCCGATGTTTTTGAATTTTTAGATTTACGTAAGAATCACGGTAAAGAAGAAATGCGTGCTCGTGACTTATTTCTGGCTTTATGGATTCCAGATTTATTCATGAAAAGAGTAGAAGCAGATGGACAATGGAGTTTGTTCTGCCCTAACGAAGCGGCCAACCTACATACTACTCATGGAGCTGCTTTTGAAGCATTGTACGAACAGTATGAAGCTGAGGGTAAAGCAAGAAAAACAATCCCTGCTCGTGAGTTGTGGAATGCAATTCTTGAATCGCAGATTGAAACAGGAACACCTTACATGCTCTATAAGGATGCCGCTAATGAAAAGAGCAACCAAAAAAATCTTGGAACAATTAGATGTAGCAATCTATGCACAGAAATAATTGAGTATAGCGATGAAAACGAAACTGCGGTTTGTAATTTGGCCTCACTTTCCTTGCCTCGCTTTGTAGAAGGCAAATCGTTCAACTTTGACAAGTTAGTGGAGATTACTAAAATAGTTACCAAAAATCTTAACAAGATCATTGATAATAACTATTATCCTATTCCTGAAACAGAAAGAAGTAATCTTCGCCACCGACCAATTGGTTTGGGGGTTCAAGGTTTGGCAGATGTATTTATGATGCTGGGGTTGCCATTTGAAAGTGAGATGGCTAGATTGCTGAATAAGAACATCTTCGAAAGTATATACTACGGAGCATTGTTAGCCTCTAATGAGTTGGCAAAAATAGACGGTGCATATTCCTCATTCAAGGGTTCCCCATTAAGTCAAGGTATCCTTCAATTTGATATGTGGAATGTATCCCCAAGTGATCGACATGATTGGGATAGCCTCAAGGCTTCTATTGTAGAACATGGTGTAAGAAATTCATTGCTTCTAGCGCCGATGCCAACCGCATCTACTTCACAAATTTTGGGTAACAACGAATGTTTTGAACCCTACACCTCCAATATCTACAACAGACGTGTACTAAGTGGAGAATTTGTTGTGGTAAATAAACATCTACTTAAAGAACTGGTAGAACTGGGCTTGTGGAACGATAATATGAAACAAAGAATCATTGCTGCGAATGGTTCTGTACAAAACATAGAGGAGATTCCAGCATCTTTGAAGGAAATTTATAAAACCGTTTGGGAAATTAAACAACGTACCATTATTGATATGGCCGCAGACAGAGGTGCTTTTATTTGCCAATCGCAATCTTTGAACCTTTTTGTAGAACAACCCAATTTCGCCAAACTTTCTTCTATGCACTTTTACACTTGGAAGAAGGGATTAAAAACTGGTATGTACTACTTGAGAACAAAAGCTGCTGCTGATGCCATCAAATTTACCATTGATGCCAACGTTCTTAACCAAACCAAAGCAGAACAGGTGGAACAAATTTCTTGTTCCATTGATAACAGAGACGCTTGTGAAAGTTGTAGTGCTTAATTAATACTTAAATTTTTCGAAATACTTCCCTATTGAAACAAAAAAGCACCACTATCAATTTAGTGGTGCTTTTTTATTTTTAGAACGAATACAATGAAAAGCCTAAACGGTCTGCAAAACTTCGTTATAATTATCAGCAAACAAACTGGCTGGAATTTCGATTAAATCAATCACTTGTTCTTCCAGCATATTTGCGAAGGTTTCAAAATACACAATAACATCTTCCCTTTGATTACGCTTTAGCCATCTAAAACCACCGGGTAAATGCTCTAACACATTCCTATCTTCTAGGTATTCTAGGTTGTGAATATCAGTGGGTGTTAATCCAATTTGCTGCAACTTGGTAATCAACAAACTAACAGGTGCATTAGTGGCAGGACAAAAATCTTCGGCCAATTCTGTCCACTCTCCAATACCAGAGTGCGCATAGGTTAAAATTTCTTCTTGGGATAATGCGGTAACAACCTGTAATAAATTACCACAATTACACGCACCGTGGTTGCCCCAAGCATAATGTGCGCCATTTTTTAAACGAGCGGCGGTTGACCGCAATGCATCAACAAGTAATAAATTGGGATGTGCCATAAAATGTATACAATTTGAGTATTTAATTACAAGAAAGCTGGCTTTTTGTTGGCTACTAAATTGATTAATAGCGGTAATTTTTATAGCCCCATTTCCTGACCCCAACTAAACTAAGCACTCAAATTCAAAATAACACCCCTCCCCCACTTACCATCCATTAATTATACTGCAAAGCAGGCAAGCGGTAGTGCTGGCTATCGTACACAAACAATTCTTCCACATCATAAGTCCAATACCGATAAAGTGGTGATTTTGCTAACAAGGTGGATACCTCTGCCTTTGATTCTGCATTGATGGTAATCCAACAGGTTTGCGATTCCATACTTACCGAATAGCTATCGATGACACCCTTGTTCATCAAATAGTTAATGTAGGTACGGTGTGGTGGTACGAGGGTCATAAATGCCTCGTCCATGGTAAAACGAATAATTGATTGGAATTTTTTCATGCCAAAATATTTAATTAGTTGCGCCTCAAACAATTATTGTGCTATGATATTGTTTGCTGACAAATTGTACTGTTACAACTGCCATTGATGAAAAGGGAAAACGCTTAATGCGACAAGATAAATGAATTTTACATTCCAATGACCATTTGGTTGTACCTAAATATGCCTTTTGCATCTGCCTAGTTTATACAATCACCACCACAGAATAACTTCTGTGTGCCTTCAGATTGCATTCTTATAAAAACATCACCTACAGTTCTGCAACCATTTAATAGTTCGTTTCTGCTTCTATCTATTATCTTGAACCTAATTATTGCAGCTACCACAACGCTATATTTGCGCCTATGCACTATGTATCGGTAGAGGGCTTGACAAAAAGCTACGGAATCAATCCATTATTTAAGAACATCACATTTCATATTAATGAAGGCGATAAAATTGCCCTCATTGCCCGCAACGGAGTAGGCAAATCCACACTCTTAAAAATTATTGCTGGAAAGGAAACGCAGGATTCAGGGAAATTATTTGTAAACAAAGACGTTACGGTTGCTTTGTTTGAACAAGATCCCAAGTTTGACGAAACCAAAACAGTCCTTGAAAATATTTTTAGCAGCAACCATCCTATCATGAGCCTAATGAGGCGGTATGAAGCAGCACTTGAAACAAACGATGAAGATGCCATTACCGAGTGTGTAGGCCAAATTGATGAAATGGGTGCTTGGGATTATGAAGCTAAAGTACATCAGATACTTGGCCGTCTTAACATTCAACATTTGCAAAATAAAGTTTCTAACCTTAGTGGAGGACAGCGAAAAAGGGTGGCTTTGGCAAAAACACTCATTGACATTGGTTTTGAACACCAGCACACCTTACTCATGATGGATGAACCCACCAACCACTTGGACGTTGGCATGATTGAGTGGCTGGAATATTACCTTGGTCAAGAAAAAATCACCCTCCTCCTAGTTACCCACGACCGCTATTTTCTAGATGCCGTTTGTTCTGAAATATGGGAATTGGAAAGAGAAAACATGTACACCTACGTGGGTGACTATGAAAATTACATGGAAAAGAAGGCTGCCAGAATAGAAAGCGAAATGGCCAGCATTGACAAAGCCAAAAATGAATACCGCAAAGAATTGGAATGGATGCGGAAACAGCCCAAGGCCAGAACCACCAAAAGCAAGAGTAGGCAAGATAACTTTTACGAAGTAGAATCGCGAGCCAAACAAAAAATTGAAGATGCCCAAGTGCAGCTACAGGTAAAAATGAGCCGCATTGGGGGCAAAGTACTGGAGGTGAAAAAAGTGTATAAAAGCTTTGGCGAACTGCCGATCCTCAAGGGATTTGACTATACTTTTAGCAAGGGTGAGCGCATTGGAGTTATTGGCAAAAACGGTGTGGGGAAGTCCACCTTTTTGAACCTCTTGCAGGGTATCGAAAAACCTGATAGCGGCAAGATTAACGTAGGTGATACCATCATCTTTGGCAATTTCTCCCAACAGGGTTTGGTTATCAAAGAAAACATGCGGGTGATTGAATACGTAAAATCTTTTGCAGAAAACTTTCCACTTGCTAATGGTGGCAGCCTTAGTGCTGCGCAGTTTCTAGAATTGTTTTTGTTTACGCCCGACAAACAATATACTTACTTACAATCGTTAAGCGGTGGCGAAAAAAAACGCTTACAGCTACTCACCATCCTTTTCACTAACCCTAATTTCTTAATTCTCGACGAACCTACCAACGATCTTGACCTCCCTACTCTAGCCGTGTTAGAAAAATTTCTGAACGACTACCAAGGTTGTGTATTGATTGTGAGCCATGACCGATATTTCATGGATAGACTAGTGGACCACCTTTTTGTATTTGAAGGCGACGGGGTGGTAAGGGATTATCCAGGAAACTATACCCAATACCGGATTGAAGAAAAGGAGAAGGAAAAGGAAAAAGATAAAAAGCCCACACCTGCCCCCACCCCAGTAGAAGTGGTTGCACCAAAACCTGCGGAAAAACCAGCGAGGAAATTATCTTTTAAGGAAAAGCAAGAGTTTGACCAGCTAGAAAAAGACTTGGCAAAGTTTGAAATAGAGAAAACCAATATCACCCATAAAATGAGTGAAGGCAATCTAGCTTTTGATGAACTTAAAAAACTAAGCGACCGACTAATTACTATTGCCAAAGAAACCGAAGCCAAAGAACTGAGGTGGTTAGAATTGAGCGAAGGGGTGTAAGCGGGTTATTTTCTTCCCTCACCTTTTAAACCCTTTTGTAGAACATCCATTTTGTTCAGCCGTACACATTATTTGTTTATGATTGATTGTTATTTGCTCTTAAAAAACGCTTGTGTTTACCTTAAAATAAAAAGTTTCTTTGTATAAAATCACAAAGAAACTTTTATAAATACTCTTCTTATAACGCCATTTTGGTCAATGGCTTTTACTGTAAGTTTTAACCTATCTGCACCAGATTCATAAAATACTTTACTGTGTATTTTCTTGATATACCCAACTTCTTTGTCGCCCTTAAAAACCTTTACTGCAAAGGGGTCGTTTGAATTAGTCGGTTCTTTCTCAAAATGCAGTTCGTCATTAATTTGCAACGTGCCTTTGGGCAATTGCAATTGAGATAATGAAGCTAACTCCGTTAAAAAATGAATATCTGAAGTTAAATGATACTCTGCAAGGAATTCGAAGTTATCTGTAGGAATTAAACCTTGTGTTTTACCCAATAAATAGAACTTATCCTGTGCTTTAGTTTCATCAACTTCCCAGAATTTGAAGAAAGATTGAATATCTGGACGGTCTGTTTTTGTTAACCGTTGCCCGAATATTTCTGCTACATTTCCGTTGTATTGTTTGTTGATGTCTTGAAACTCAGTATATGGTGTGAATCCTTCTTTTGTTTGTAATTCTTCAACAGATGGGTCGTAGTTGAAAATGTTTTTCCCATCGGTAGTTTTTTGTAAAACACCAATGATATGCCTACGAGTACCACTACCCTTGCGCCACGTAACATATATTTTATCGAACTCTGTCATTAATTAATTTATTCAACCTTTGGAAACGCAAAGCTATTAGTTTTTGAATTAGCATTTTCCTGTTATTGGGAATACAATATTCAATCCATTGTTGAGGTACTACTTTACATGTATCTTCCAAAATAACTGTAATCAATTCCTGTTGCCAGTTTTGTAGAAAATTCGCTGCTAGTAATACCTGTTCATTGTAAGCAGAGTTTAACAAATCTTCTATTAAATTATAGTGACTGATTTTTTTACCGTTCCAATGAAGTTCTGCTTTGCCGTTTTCTATGTATTTGTTTAATTCTTTTTCACTTGATAATAATAAATCAATTCTACCATCTGTTAGTTCTCGTGCCATAGAGCTACCACTATCAAAAATGGGTGCCATTTTAGAAATGTTGATTGTTTCTAAAATAGCTTGTTGAACTTGAGTGTTGAATTCATTTTTTTCTTTGTTAATCAAATTAGGATATGGCCATTTATGAAGCCAATTTAATTTATCATAAGCCTCCTTTTCCAATTCTTCAAATGACTTTGTCTTGATAGTATTTTTACCAATGAAAGCCCAGTTTTCCTGATGCCTGTCACTATTACTAATGATTGCATCAAATAGAATTGTTTGAAAGATAAACTCCCAATACTTGCTTATTTTGAAGTCCTCTAATGTTTGCTCTAATAACTGGAAAGTATATTCGGTTCTTGTAGCATTATCTTCTGGTAAGAAATTGGGATTTAACGCCGTCATAAACCTACCGATATCTAACAGCTGTTCTTCATCGGTGATAGTCATTTTAGGACTGATGCATCCTATTTCACCTGCAAATACTGCCACATCGTAACGCAACATATCTAGCCCTAGATTTTTGCCTAATTGGTAGGCAATTATCTCATTCCAAAATTCGTATTTGTAATATTTTTCGGGTTTACCACCTTTGGCTGGTTTCCTTTCCGAACACTTAAAATAATATTCATTATCATAGGGGTCTTGCAATACTTTTTTTGCCCTTGTACCACCGCTATTGTACCAAGTAAGTTCTTGCCAATTTGTGGTGTCTATAAATTTAATATCTATGTTGAAGCTGTTCAATTTCGCCATTATCAGTTTATTGTTTTAAGGCTATATTAAATTAGTCATAGTCTTAGCTATAATTCTATTTGAACACAAATTCAAGAACTAAATTCGGAGGTCGTTTAACGATAACACGGTTATTTGAATTATAATAATTTAGTTCGACTGTTGCATAAAAAGTTAATCATTCCAATTAAATAAAACGACACAGAACCCCAATTATCAAGGGCGCATTTCCCTAAAAAATCATTCAGTCGTTTCGTCAATTCTATTCTCATAGCCCTCATAATAGTAGGATTGCTCAATGCCTTTAAAAATCAAATCCCTATTATTCACGTCATCCGTTAAATGAGGTAATAATAAGGTACGCAATTCTAGGTCATTAATTGGGCTGCGCTCCATCGCTTGTAGGTAGAGGGTTTTATCTACAAACTGCCAGTTAACCACTTTTCCCAGGTTTTTTTTGAACATCAAATCAAGCCAAATACGCATGGTTCTGCCATTTCCTTCCAAAAATGGATGCGCTATGTTCATCTCCACATACTTAGCCACTATTGCTTCAAAATTGTTTTCGGGCATTTGTTCCACTACCCTCAACACCTCTGTCAAATACAGAGCAGTTGCAAACCGAAACCCACCCTTCGAAATATTTTTCGTCCTTATTTTCCCAGCAAAATCATACAACCCCACAAATAAATACTGGTGAATCTGTTGTAACCCCTTAGTAGTTCCAATTTCAATGGTATCAATATATCCAGTCTCGAACAGGCAGTACGCTTTTTTTAAGCTTTGTCCATCTATACTTCTCATTGTTTGAATTTGTAAACTTTTGATGGCTCATTAGGCATCATCTCTAAACATTCATTACCCTTACTCCCCCTCATACACCACTTCAAAAACCATAACCGTATTTCCCGAACCAGATGCAGAATCTCTTCCTTGCGAAGTGGTAATCAATTGTTTTCCATCGGGCGATATGGACATGCCCACTGGAAAAGGGGCTGCCGCTACCTCAGCTAGTTTTTGCATCGTTTGTGCATCAATCACTACTATTTTGGATTCATTATTTACACAGGCAAATACATATTTGCCATCCTCGGTTATGTCAATAGTTCGGGCACCTAAACCCACATAAATCGACTCCCATTTGTTGTAGGGCAATAAATTTTCTGCACTCAAGTTGGTAGATAAAATAGCATTCAAATTCCCTTTTTGTACCATCCCAAATTTATTGGAACTCAATACCAAATTCCCTTTGTTGATCAACAGATGGCGAATGTTTAAAGATGCTCCTGTGATGGTTGCCTCATACTTTTGGGTGGCTACATCTATCACCGCAATTCCATTTCCTCCCATTTTGGCAATCAAAAGTTTTTTGCTATCGGGGGTAAAAACGGTGCCACGCAAGCAATTGCCACAATCATTATCTCGGTTTATGTTAGCAGCAAAATTCATTTTTAGGCGATAATCCACCACTATGTGCGCCACATAATTAAAAGTCATTGGGTCGCTGGCCGATATGTCAATCAAGCCCACGGTATTATCGCCCCAATGGGTTACGGCTATGTATTTATTATCGCCCGAGCAAGCAATCATTTTGGGCAATGGCCCCGAAGGCATTACCCGCACAATAGTATCCGCTTCGGTGTTAATGATGGCAATAGCCGAGGGCGATTCTGCTTTCGGATCCCAATCGCGCCGGTAGTAGGTAACCCACAAATATTTTCCATTGTGCGAAAGGCAGCCCTCCACTGGCTTGCCTAAAAAATAATTGTACTCTGGTTTCACTTGTTTGTACTGGTAATCAAATACTGTGTTTTCATTATCCTTAATGAGGTAATTATTACTGGCATTAAACGCATGACGAATCTCTTTTAGTTTATTCAACGTTTTGGCATCAAAAACAACCGTGGTATGTCCTTCTAAAGAATTCACATAAAATTTACTGCCGTCCTTAGAATAAATAATGGATTTAGGCGAATTGATAGCTGGTTCTACAACCGATATAGGGCTGGGTGGCTGCTTCAACGAATTATGAATGATTCTTACCAACTTCAATTCTTTAAACTTCCGCGGCTTAGAAGGCATTTCGGTGCTCACAGCCTTACTTGGTTGCTCCTGCTTATTAATGGGTTTGGTATTGTTTGGGTTTTGATAAAGACAAGATGATAATAGCAATAAAAATATGCCGTAGAAGTTTGTTAACATGTTTTTTGGTATCAATTTATATTTAGTTATTTTTTTTCGATTGCAAAATAAGGTGATTATTTATTTCGCCGCTTTGTTTGATTCACTGATTTTATAGTGGGTGATTTTTTTCTTATTTCCAATTGAAAGCGGCTGGTTGAGTGGTGTTGTTAGAATTGTAATTTGGTAAAACGAACGAAAGCAAACGATTGGTGCTTAGTATCACTAAAAATGGGTGCATAAAAGTTTTTCGCTTTTATGTGTCAAACTGCTATGCAGTTGATGTTTGATAAATACTAACTACCGAAAAACAAATTACATGCGCCAAATTAACAAAGTGTAAAAATAGCTTGTAATCAATACCAGGCAAACATTCCAGCTCCCTCTCCTTTGGAGAGGGGTTGGGGTGAGGTTTAAATTATGGGTGCGAAAAACTTTTATGCACCCCTAAAAATACTCCACTTGAGCAATACAGGTGAAAACTTATTAAACAAAAATGCACGATTGAAAATTGACTATTTCAATCGTGCACTCGTGGTAAAAATGAATGGCACTTATATGCAGCAGGCTCATTTATACTTCAAAGGCGATAAAAAAGATTAAATAAAAGCCACTTGCGATAAAATATCCCGAAAGTTCACAACTTTCGGGATGTTGCATATAATAATTTCTAGTACATAATTAATCCATCCTCACTTCCCAATCGCCCTTGAAATCGGTGTCATTTTTTACGTATAGGTACAACATATCAGGAGCACCAAACTCGGTAAAAGGTGCTATATGTTCCGACTGGGGTGGTACTACAATTGAAATACCCACAGCATCCCCACCTTCTATGTGGGTAGCAAAATACGTTTGAGGCAAATCAGAAAGGTTGCGAAGGGTGAATATACTTTGTGGTACAATGTTGGTATCGATACATAAAGCAACAGATTTCGCCTCCACAGAGCCTTCGTTTACAATGGCATTGCTATGGTTGCTGCCAAAGAGTAAAGAAAAATCAAAAAAGCTGTTACATTTTACAAGGTCCGGCCAAAAAGTAGCACCTATTAGATACAACACTTTCATCAACTCATCTTCTATCGGATGGCGACTGTTGATTACATCCCCAGACACTTTTGCCACTTTAGTTTTCCTTTGGGTTTGTTCGTTAATGGCATCATTTAGTTGTTTGTCTAAATTGGCAAACAAGGCAGAAAAGCTAGCACCGCCCAATTTGGCCTCATAGGTTTTAGCACAGGTGGCAATTCTATTACTCACCACTAACACATTGCCCCTAGTTAATTTACTAAATTCCGAAAGACCAGAAGGGAAAAACTCAATGTATTCTTTACTGCCTTCGGGATAA
>JAIXOJ010000114.1 GCA_027486835.1 Chitinophagaceae bacterium | reverse complement strand
TACTAAAATAAGCCTTGGAGTATTGGTAAATGGGATTTGAAAATTTCATTTACCTCTTTGGATGGGGTGCATAAAAGTTTTTCGCTCTCCGAATTTAAACCTCACCCCAACCCCTCTCCTAAGGAGAGGGAACTGGAATCAATGCCTGGTATTGATTAAAAGATATTTTTACACTTTGTTTAATTAGCGCATGTAACTTGTTTTTCGATAGTCAGCATTTATCAAACCTCGGCATCGTAGCGGTTTGGTACAGAAGAAGCGAAAAACTTTTATGCACCCAGACGAACGTCAAAAGGTGCCGCATAAACTTTGCAGGGTTTGGTTGCTAAGAAATGATGTACATCAGCTACTATATTAGTAGAGATTTCTTGATGAATGCGCATTGGGGCAGGACTCATTTTAGTTATTAAACCCCTTATCAATTCTACTCTATCTTGAAATTGCCATGTGATGTAATCTGCGTAAGTATAATGTTTGCTTAAATCTAATTGATCTAAACTTGTTATCATAATTTATTTTTTTATGCAATTATAAATATAATCAACTTTGTATAAAATGGAACAATGGCAAATAATTCCATTTGCTCCCTATATTTTAATTGTGTTCATTGTTAAGAAGTTTTAGTGATTGATAAACCTAGTACTAATATTTTATGCTAAAGGTTTACTAAACAAATAACTTCTTTAACATGAATTTATAAAATCGAGATTTCACAAAATAAGCTATAGTCCCATTAATCATGCGCTTACATTTGCCACCACACTTTCTAAAAATTATTTATGCCTAAGGACAATTCTATTAAGTCGGTGCTAATTATCGGATCTGGCCCCATCATTATTGGTCAAGCTTGTGAGTTTGATTACTCAGGAACGCAAGCAGCGAGAAGCCTTCGTGAAGAAGGCGTACGAGTAATATTAATAAATAGTAATCCTGCAACCATCATGACAGATCCTATGATGGCCGATAAAGTGTATCTGTTGCCACTAACAACAGAAAGTATTGAGCAAATTTTACAAGAAAGCAGCATCGATGCTGTACTTCCTACAATGGGCGGTCAAACAGCGCTCAATTTATGTAAAGAGGCAGAAGAGCAAGGCATCTGGGAAAAATATAACTGTCGATTAATAGGGGTGGATGTTGCAGCTATTGATACTGCTGAGGATAGAGAAAAGTTTAGACAGTTAATGCTTAAAATTGGCATTGCAGTAGCCCCTAGCCATGTTGCAAATAGTTTTTTAGAAGGAAAGGAATTTGCTCAAAAAATTGGTTTCCCTCTTGTTATTCGCCCTTCTTTTACCCTTGGAGGAACCGGCGGCGGTTTCGTTCATAGCAAAGAAGAATTGGATGCAGCTCTTGACCGAGGATTAAAAGCTAGCCCTATTCATGAGGTTTTAGTAGAAAAAGCAGTTCTTGGTTGGAAAGAATTTGAATTAGAACTATTGAGGGATAAGAATGATAATGTAGTTATCATCTGTACTGTAGAAAATCTTGACCCGATGGGAGTTCATACAGGTGACAGTATTACTGTGGCTCCAGCAATGACGCTAAGCGATACTTCTTACCAAGATATGCGCAACAAGGCAATGCTGATGATGCGTAGTCTTGGTAATTTCCAGGGTGGGTGCAACGTACAATTTGCCCAAAATCCTGAAACGGAGGAATTAATTGCGGTGGAAATCAATCCAAGAGTTAGTCGTTCGTCTGCATTGGCGAGTAAAGCGACTGGATATCCAATTGCTAAAATTGCTGCCAAACTTGCCATAGGCTACTCACTTGATGAATTGAAAAATCAAATTACCAAAACAACTTCCGCCTATTTTGAACCGGCCTTAGATTATGTAATAGTAAAAATACCACGTTGGAATTTTGATAAGTTCAAAGGTGCTAACGATACATTGGGTCTTCAAATGAAGAGTGTAGGTGAGGTAATGGCCATCGGAAGAAGTTTTAATGAGGCATTGCAGAAAGCTTGTGTAAGTCTTGAGAATGATGCAATTGGTCTTGGTTATTATGGCAAGAGCATGATGAAAAGTGAGGAAATTGTAGAGTATATCAAAACCCCCAAATGGGATCGTATTTTTAGAATAAAAGATGCGCTCATGCAAGGATCAACCGTTAAAAGTATCGCCCAAGCTACAGGTATAGATAGATGGTTTCTATTGCAGATTCAAAAAATCTGTTTACTTGAAAAAGAAATTGGAAATTATCGTTTGGACACCATTCCTGATTTGGTTTTGAAGGAAGCCAAAAAGAATGGATTTAGTGATGCTCAAATAGCAAAAATATTACAAGGTAACTGTACAGACGAAGACGTTTATGAAAAAAGAAAATTGATTGGTATCACAAGGGTTTATAAAATGGTTGACACATGCAGTGCTGAATTTGAAGCAATCACGCCCTATTTTTATAGCACATTTGAATAAATACCCAATAAATAATCTTCAATTGTGTAAAAAAAGATAACAACAATCGAAACTAGTATTTAGTGATTTTACGCTATATGCAAGTTTCGATTGTTCTATTATTTCAATTACTGATTTTTTTTCTTTTTTGTTTCTGCTTAGGATTTAACGTTGAAAATCAAAATAATAGTGAACTATTTCCAGAATTAAGGTGGTTTAATTGGACTACCATTTTTCATCATCAGCAATGTTCTGCCTAAAATCGAGGGAATTATATGGGTCTAAGGGAGCATTTTCTGACTTAGAATTATTTTCTTTCTGCACATTATTTGTAGATTCTCTTGGATAAACTCGTGTATTTTGTGCCCCTTCCTCAAAGTCAAACTGTGAGAAATCGTAATTTGGTAATAATTCTGTTTTAACAAAATTGGCAGTATCATTAATGCCTTTCATGAATTTATTCAAATCTTCTTTGAAAATAAAAATGCTACTGCGTTCAAATCCTGAACCATCGTGTCTTTTTCTACTTTCTGTAATTACAATATGTGGGCCGCTTGCATGGGTTTCCTTGACGTCAAAAAAATAAGTTCTCTTGGTGCCCGCGCTTACTTTTTTACTGTATAAAATAGGTATTTCTCTGTCATAGTTTTTGTAGCCCATTACACATAATTTTTGTGTGAAAAATCAATATCGCAAATATAGGTTTACCAATGAAATAATGGTGATTAATTAGGTAATTAATGTTATTTTAATTCAAATGGATGGGTTTTGATTAAAATGCGCAGAACTTTTTCATAAAAGTTACCAGTTTAATCCTGGTTTAGTACATTAATATACAAAGTTGAAATAAATATATAAGAACTAGACTAGATTTTCCAAATAAATCAAAATAGAAATTGATTAATTAATAAGCTCAACGGTCTTTTCTCTCATCAATTGTTTCTCATACAATTCAGCATAGTACCCATTCGGTATGGCCATTAATGCATCATGAGTACCTTCTTCAATTATTCCTCCATCGGACATCACTACTATATGGTCAAAGCGAAAAGTAGCGTATATGCGGTGCGTAATGATGATAGCCGTTTTACTGGCTAAGTATTCATGGAGGGTTGAGATTATATCACTTTCTGTTTTGGCATCCACAGCACTCAAGCAGTCATCAAAAACTACTATTTGGGGTGCTTTTATCAATCCTCTGGCAATAGCAATCCGTTGCTTTTGTCCTCCACTTAATGTTACCCCTCTTTCTCCAATCATGGTTTGATACTGTTTTTCAAAGCCCATAATTTCTTGATGAATGCTGGCAAATTTTGCTGCATTTTCAATTTCCATTTCTGTAGGCTTAGTATTCATACCAAATGCAATGTTATTTGCTACTGTATCGCTAAACAAAAAAACATCTTGGGGGATGTAGCTAATGTCATTCCTAAGTTGCTGTAAAGAAATGGTTGTAGTGGATTGTTTCCCAATAAGAATTTCCCCTTCATCTGGTTCATAAAATCGCAGCAGTAGTTGCGCCAAAGTAGATTTTCCACTCCCTGTTTTTCCAATGATTAATATCTTTTTTCCCGGCATTATTTTCAACGAAAAATCATTAATCGCCTTTATTCCTGTATGTGGATAGGTAAATGAAACATGGCTAAATTGTATTTCCTCATCCATAGCCACTATATTTTTGGGTTCATTATCGGAGATGGTAGGTTTAGTATCTAAAAACTCATTCAATCTTTTTTGGGATGCCGCTGCTCTTTGTACCATACTGGCAGTCCATCCTATTGCGCTCACTGGAAACGTGAGCATGTTTACATAAATCACAAATTCAGTTATAGTACCTGCACTTACATAAGGTAAATGACCTGAAAGATGAAACCAACCTCCAATTGCGATGGTAATTAAAGTGCTTATTCCAATTAGTAGCGCCATAGCAGGAAAGTATATGGCCTCCACTTTCGCTAGCCCAATGGCATTTGATCTATAGTCTTCACTGTTTTTATTAAAAAATTGCATCATTGCCTTTTCTTGGACAAATGATTTTATCACCCGAATGCCTGAATAACTTTCTTGAGCCGTGGTAGTTAAATTGGAAAGTTGAGTTTGTATTGCCTCGCTCTTTTTGTTGATAATCGTGTTTACCCAAAATATCACCATAGCCAATATTGGGAGTGGGGCGAGTACATAAAGGGTAAGGGTGGCATTCTCCTGCCACATATAATAAACACTAAATCCAATAGTTGCAGAGAGGTTGATGATATGCATAATGGCGGGACCAGTGTACATTCTTACCCTGCTAACATCTTCAGCAATTCGGTTCATCAAGTCACCTGTGCTATGGGTTTTATAAAAGCCCATATCGAGTAATTGGTAATGACGATACACTTCATTTTTTTGGTCAAACTCAATATGCCTGCTCATTACAATAATAGTTTGTCGCATCAAGAACATAAAAAAACCACCAAGTAATGCCAATACCAATATAGTAATACCGCTGAAAATCACTAAATGTCCAATGTTGGTATGGCTCAACTCAACGGAGTCAATCAATTTTTTTACTAACCAATCATAGCTAAGAGAGGCCGTTTTGTGAGTAGTGGTTGGCAATCCACTTTGTATTTTTAATGCTTCTGTTACCTTATCTACCACATACCTTGACACTTGTGGACTTAAAATTCTAAAGTAATTGGAAAAGGTAATAAATAGGATGCCTAAAGAAAGAAGCTTTTTGTATTTCCAAAAATATTTATTAACCGACCTGAGTGCTTTCAAACGTATTATTTTGAACAAATGTAAGTAAACCAGAACTTTTTTTTGGCTATTCGGCTTCATACCCTTTATTTTGCAACCGGAGAGATGGCAGAGCGGTCGATTGCGGCAGTCTTGAAAACTGTTGACTGTAATAGGTCCGGGGGTTCGAATCCCTCTCTCTCCGCTAGAAGCCACGTAATTCAACAATTGCGTGGCTTTTTTATTTCTAGTACATCAAAATAATCTTGCTTTCAAACCATGCTAGAAGAAAGTTTATCATCGCAAATAACCAATGCAGTTACGGAATTAGAAAGGGGAGGAGTGGTGCTTTTTCCTGCTGACTGTGGTTGGGCAATTGGTTGTGATGCAACTAATGAACAAGCGGTTGCTCGCTTATTATCTATTGTGAATGTTAAGGACGCAATTTTCATTACGCTTTTGGTGGCATCTGAAAAAGACATTCTAAATATGGTTACCCAACCCGATTTAGAGGTATTTAATTTTCTAGATGTACAAACACAGCCTACTTCGATTCTTTATCAGGATGTAATTGGTATTGCAGACTTGCTACTACAACCAAATGGGGAAATTGCTATTCGGATTACGCACGATTTGCTGTCCAGAAGTTTAATTAAACGGCTGCAAAGTTCTATTGCCATTCATCCAATTAAGCTTGATGCTGCCAATTTTATTTTTCCAACTGACTTTGAAGGGGCTATAGCATCCGTATATGAGTGCGTTGACTTTACCATTTCTATGGATAAAAAATATGCAAAATCAGAAACTGAGGTAAATCTCTATCGGTTTCAACCTACAGGCATACTTTCTCTTGTCTTCTGAAAAAATTAACGTGGCTCCTGAAATTGTTTTAACCAAAGTACAGCGTATGCGTCTTTAATTTGCACATGATGAAATTGAAAGTATATAATTGCTGTTTGCTCCTGATGATTTTAATATTAGGATCGAGTTGTCATGCTTTAAAGTCAGTCTTCGTTAATAACAATTCCCCGGCATCAAATAGAGCAAGTAGAAATAAGGAGGTGAAGTTCCTTGAAAATATTGAAGTGAAACCTGGTACTGTGGTGACTTCAAAACACAAAACAAGTACTGGAAAAAAACTGCAAAACAAGTATAAGTATTCCGATAAAATAACCACCAATATGGATGAAGTAAATTGGTTGCAGTTTAAGTATTCTATAGTTGCAGATGTAGAATTAGAAACCTTAAACAACATTCCTCTACTCAAAAAAATGGATGAATGGTACGGTACCCGTTATTGTATTGGCGGTGAATCGAAAGAATGTGTTGATTGCTCAGGTTTTACGGGTAATATTTACAGAGATTTGTTCAACTTTAGCCTTCCACGCACTGCGCAAGATCAATTTGGAATTTGCGACAGAATAGATGTTGATAATTTACAGGAAGGTGACCTCGTTTTCTTTCATACTTCGGGCAGAAATGTGTCGCACGTAGGCATCTTTTTGGCTAATAATAAATTTGTCCATTCTTCCACAACCGAGGGTGTAACCATCAGTGATTTAAACGATAATTATTGGCAACAAAGATTTATTTCAGGTGGCAGAGTAAAAAAAGGCAGTTAAATGCTGGATATCCATAACAACCTTAAAACTTCATCCGCTCACTTTCACGTATTCTGTTCAATACATCATTCATCTTATTTACCTATTATCTGCTGGTGAAAACAATGTGAATTCTTTATTTTTTGCACAATGGTTCATAACTCTATTAAAGCATTCACTAAAATCTAGATTCCCTTCTGTAAATAAGATAGAACTCCACCTACCAAACGATAGTTCGCTAAAACCTCTAACTGCCAAAATGAATCACCTGACCATACGTTTAATAAATGTCCATTTTTTTGCTTTTCACGGATTATATCCTGAGGAAAGGCAAAATGGCAATCATTTTTTGCTCGATATTGCAATAGAATACACGCCAAATGATCGGGTAAATTCAATAGAACAAACCATCGATTATGTAACGGTTTTTCAAATTGCTAAAGCTCGCATGGACATACCTACTCCATTACTGGAAACCGTTGTAATGGATATTTGCGAAGAAATATTTCTACAATTTCAAGCAGTTGATGCTGTTTCTATACATTTGTCAAAACAGAATCCTCCCATTGAGCAATTTCAAGGGCACGTAGGGGTTCAATACAATAAAAAAAGAAATTAATTACTTGATCTATGGTTAAGCTTTTGTTGCCGCTCGTGTTGTGCTTGCTATTTGTGAATGGAATAATAGCTCAGGATGTTGCTACTCCATTGAAAGAGGCTGATAATTTAGAAAAAGGGTTCAATGAACCAGAAGCTTTAGAAAAATTTAAAGCAGTGCTTGTAACGGATGCCGTCAACATGAAAGCATTAACAAAAGCTGCAGAATTGAGTTGCAATGCTGGAGCAAGAGCTGAAAGTAAAGTAGAAAAAAGGTTACAGTACGAATCTGCTTTGTCCTTTGCTAATAGGGCTTTTGCAATAGACAGCAACAATGCAGATGCAAACCTGGCTTTATCCATAGTTAATACCAAATTGGCTGATATTGAAACTGATGCAAAAAAGGCAGTGATAAACATTAGAAACGCCAAAGTCTTTGCCGATAAAGCGGTAACAATAAATCCTTTATTAGCAAAAGCTATTTACGCAATGGGCAAATGGCACTACGATATGTTCACCCAATCTGCCATAAAGAAGCTAACATCTAAAGTCGTAGGAAATGGGTTGCCTGCTGGTAACCTAGACAGTGCAATTATTTACTTCGAAAAATGTAAGATTGTTGACCCCTACTATATCCCTAATTTTTATTTCTTGAATAAAGCTTACAAGGAAAGCAATAAGCCAGCAAAACAATTAGAAGTATTGTCAAAACTGATAAAACTACCTATTCGGTCTTTCGATGACACCGCTTTAAAAGCTGAGGCTGAAAAACAATTGCAGGACTTACAGTAATTTATTATGGTATAATACTTATTAAAAGCACCATTTGGTGCTTTTTTTGTGCCAAAGGGATTCTTTTCTTTCGAGCTGATTTTCAGTCCAACTAGAAGGTCAAAGTAAAGTGACCATAATTGTTAATCTACGCATTGAATAAGACGAAACATTTTTTCGTTTAATGCTAACTTGAGATACTTTATCGGGATTCAAATTTTGAGAAGGAACTGTTTAATCGGTAATTGGAAAAATGAGGGGTATTTCAACCAATTTTTTTTTCTTTATTTGGTTAAGTCTTTTGCAGTTATTTTCGCCTTTCAAAATGGGTTCTACTGGGAATTTAGTGTTGTATTTATTTAAACTTGCACTTATTACATATAAAAGTTTATATAAAAGTCTTCTTTATTTGGACAATAAATGGAAATAACTTCTGTGGACATTAATTTGGATACGAGTATAGTGTTGGTTCATTTAGATTATCTACCCAATACAGGTCTTTGTCCATTCAGCCAAGAAGATTGCCGCATTTATGACTATGCCCCCGAACGTCGATGGCGGCATTTAGATACCATGCATTATCAAACATGGCTCGTTGCTCGATTGCCACGCGTAATTAATAGTGATAGTAAAGTAAGTACCATCAGTGTTCCATGGGCCGATTATTCGGACAGATACACTTTTCTGTTCTGTAGTGCTATCATCCAACTGTTGCAGCTTACGCGTAATCAGACCAAGACAGCTGAATTTTTCAAGACCAGTTTTGATATGGTTAATGCCATTATGCGAAAAGCGGTGGAGCGAGGCTTGGCAAAACGATCTGTCGATACAGAGATAAAAAGCATTGGTATAGATGAAAAATCGTTCCAAAGGGGACATCAATATTGCACC
>JAIXOJ010000077.1 GCA_027486835.1 Chitinophagaceae bacterium | reverse complement strand
GTACCATTCTTGTCGTCCAGCGTACCATTCTTGTCGTCCAGTGCACCATTCTTGTCGTCCAGCGTACCATTCTTGTCGTCCAGCGTACCATTCTTGTCGTCCAGCGTACCATTCTTTTCGTCCAGCGTACCATTCTTTTCGTCCAGTGTACCATTCTTGTCGTCCAGCGTACCATTCTTGTCGTCCAGTAAACAGTTCTTAGCGCTGTAAGTATGACTTTTTGAACCAAACGCATACCATTAAAATAGCTTGGTATGCGGGGTTAACTGAAAACTGTCTCTTTACTTACAAAATGGGGGAGTATTAGGTATAAACCTTCCGAAAGTTGTTGACTTTCGGAAGGTTTAAATGGACATTACACCTCAATTGGAGGGTGCATAAAAGTTTTTCGCAGTTATTAGCTAAACCTCACCCCCAACCCCTCTCCAACGGCGAGGGGCAAAACGAAAAACTTTTTTGCACCCCTAATAATAGCAGCCAAAATACTAGATAGTTATCGGGTTTTTGTGGGCTGTATTTATTCTTTAATGAATTTTTGAGTACCTCGCGTTTCTCCTTGTTTCACATTAATAAAGTAAAGTCCTTTTGAAAGGGTAGAAATGTCAATCTTGGTTTTGTTGCCATTTTTCATAATTAATTTACCCATTGCATTTGAAATTTCAATTTCCGCTTTGTCGGATGATGACAAGAAAATGGTCAACTCAGTATTTGCAGGGTTTGGAAATATTCTAAAATCCGCCGACCTCCATTTGGCATTTATTTCAATCACCTTAGCATAGGTGGTATTATAGTTTTTGTCCACCATTTTTAGTCGGTAATATATTTTTTTTGGTCTATTACTACCCAGATTGTCCTCATAGCTATAGGATTGTTTTGCGGTAGTATTTCCTTTTGACTTAATTCGTCCCACTGAGCTAAATTGACCTCCATCGATGCTTTTTTGTATTTCAAAGTAGGCATTATTGGTTTCTGTGGCTGTTTGCCAACTGAGTAGAATGCTATTATCCGAAGTTTGTTTGGCAGTAAAGTTTACTAATTCCACAGGCAATGTACTACACATTGCTGCATTTAACTTTTCCCATATTTTATTGCAAAATTGTGTGGGCACTTCGCCGCTACTAGCTTGATTGCCCATCCTTACTACTACCAATCCTGCACTTTTAGAAACACACACTATCTGCCCGTTCTTTCCAAGTGCCGCAAACATATCGCTAGGGGCAGAAGGCGCAAAAGAACCTGGAAAAACAAATTGAAAAGTGGGGGCCATGTAAGAAGCTTTTCCATTTAACCACCACAAATAACCATAAGAAAGATTTAAATTTTGTGAAGTGTTCGTCATCTGACGGATGTAGGATGTATCGTGCAGCAAAGTGTCTTTATTCCAAATGCAATTGTTTTGCATTAATAATCCGAAACGAGCCATACTCCTTGCTTTGCTGTAAAATACATTATCATAACCACTAAATGCCCATGCACCCGTTATGCCTGTTTTTGCCTTTAGTGCAGTTTGGGTGTACGTGTTTATTGGTTTACCAGTGGCTGTTGTAATCACTTTTTCTAACAGCGTGTAAGGGGCATTGTGATAAGCCCACCGTGTGCCAGGGCTTGCTAAATAGTTTAAGCAAGTATCAATGGTGCAATGATTGTCTGGCACGCCATCGTCAAGTCCAGATGTCATGGTAAGCTGGTGGCGAATACTGATTTTGTTTTCTTGATTTGTGGTGCAATTTGTCCAACCTGCCCCTAGATATTTAGCCGAAGTATCTTTTAGAGATAAATATTTTTCTTCTTGGGCTTTGCCTATTAGAAAGGAAGTAATTGTTTTACCAGCAGATGCCCAATACCAAAGACTATCTTTTGTAAACGAACCAAAGTATTTTTCCAACACTATTTTTCCATCTTTCAGCACAATAAAACCTTTTGTATCCTGCTGCTGCAAATAGTCATACAAAGTGTCAATTTTATGTAAGCACCACCCTAATGAGGCTGGAGAAATGGTGTCCCAATTTGCCGTGCTACTAAGTGGAGGAAAATAAAGGCTTTGTGCTTTTATCGTTTGGACGAGGGTTGTAAAACTGATAATTAGTAGAAGAAGCACTTTTTTCATTTTCAAAATTTTGTGTACGGCTGATAAAGTTGTCAAAGGTTTATTTGTTGTTTTACACTTGTTTTACAAATACAATCATACATATAATTCTACACAAACCAATACGGTTTTCGAAAACTTATTGTTTTTTTTGAACTAGTTTAATGCCAATAACAATTAACCATACAATCCATAGTGTACTGCCTAAGAAACCAGCAAAACCAATAACGGGAATATTAGGCATTACTGTAGCAAAAAGTTCTGTTTGTGCAAGCAGATAAATGGCTGAAGAAATATAGCCGAGCCAAATGGTCCATTTAGGAAATAAATGGAGTTGGGCAAAAGCTGATGTCATCATTATTGTCCAAAAAATGGTAAACAATTGTCCAATATGTTCTCCTAATATTACTCCGCCATATTGGTGCACCACTTGAAAAGCAACTTTGCTCGCTTCTTTTACCATTTCATTACCCGATATAAAATTGTTGGCTAAAACAGGAACCACAAAAGTCCAACGTAATAATCCAATCATTTGCACCAACAAGCCAATTACGCCTAAAGTAGTAGCCCAGCGAACGAAGTAAAACTTTTGTTCTAATTTCTGGCCTAGCAAAACGTATGCTTCTAAAAGCGGTAAACCCAATATGGCAAAAGCCCACCAAGTCCAGATTAAAGGATTTCCCCCTTCGTGGAATTTCGTCAATATCATCCCTGCATCTTGTCTTAAAATGTTGGGATAGTCAAAAATGATTGTCAAAATGGTGTAGGGGATAAGTACGCCTATTGCACCAATAATGAGTAAAATACCAATAGTTTTTTCTGTTTTCATAGGAGATTAAAATTTAAAGGAATAACTAATGCTTGGCGTTGGATTTATTTTCACGTCCTGTCCTTCTGCTGCTAAGGCAATGATGCCAATTCTCAGGTTTAGCCCTTTCCAGGCATACCAACGATATCCTGCCTCCATACCCAAAGCATTTTTGTCTTTGTAATCTCTTGTTCTACCACGCAGGTAAGACAGCCCCCCATAAAATGAAGAAGGAATTTCCATTTTGCCACTGGGAAGAAACCAATAAATAACCCCTGCTTTTAAAAACTCAGTGGTTACATCACTTTCAAAGTTGGTGAGATAATACCCTGCGTGTATGGAAACTTGTTTTCGTTGGTATTCCACACCGATAGAAGGGTTTCTAAAAGCGTTTATACTTAGCGTTTGTTTAGGAAACTTGTCCTGTGCGAAGGCCACACTTGCCATAAAAAGTGTAAAAGCCAAAAGAAGATTTTTTTTCATACCGTAATTATTTTTATTTACGGTGCAAAAGTGATAGAACACAAAAGCTATCAACTGGACAAATGTCTAAAAGTGTTTTTTGGCTACAATTTATTTATAAAGTCGTTTATAAGTCTTGCATGTTTTCCTCCCCCTCAACACTGGTGCATCTTATTACCAAACTTTAATCCCCCACTACTTCTCTACAACACCAATTGGTTTATTTCTGAAACGAAATCTTTATAAATCTTCGCCAAAGTGGCACCATCGGAAATCACATGATCTAGCGAACAGCTTACGCCGAGGATGCTTCGTTTTTCGGTACTGTCGGGCGTGTCGGCTACTTCTTTGTACATGCCAATGAACATGCCTGTGGAGTGGAAATGGCTGGGCGTGCCGTACCAGAGATTGCCGATGCCGGCCTGCATTAATGAACTGAAATACACATTGCCGCCGTTGGCTTTGCGCATCAGCGGATTGCCCATCATGTAATCGTAAAACCAATAGCGAATGCGGTTGGGCAGTTTAAAAAAGATGCGCTCTGCTTGGGTTATTTTCTTGGTCATAGTGGTGGCTTGTTTAATTGCTTCATCCAGTTCCTGAACCGTTTTTCGGTTAGCTGCCCTAATGATCTTGCACCAAAGCAGGCGTTGGTTGTCGGTGGTTTTAATTCTTACGGGAAAAAATAAATCTGCATCTTCAAAAGCATACAGTTTGCTCCCTCGCCCCCGCATGGCCAGTGCTTCTTTGTTTTTATCCAATGCCCGAGCGTAGCCATACATTAAGCAGGCCAATACAGACACACTCAAGCCTTTTTCCCGCTTGGCTTTTTTCACTGATTGGCGCAGTTGGGTAATGTCCAATTCAAAAAATGTGTTCATCAGCCGTACATACTTGTTCATGTATGCGCCATCGGCGGCCATTTTCATTTCTATAGTAAAAGGGCTAATGCTGTAATTTTTATTATTCATGGTATGCAAAAATGTGGTTGTCTTTTTAGATTATTGGGGAGGAAATAAGTAACGCATAAAAAATGGTTACACCTATTTTGATATGCCTCCTCCAAAAAATGAATTGGTGAAATTTGTTATTACGCAGCGTACCACCGAGGTTTCACAGCGTAAGAGATTAAGAGCCAATGTTTCCTAGTTGTATAACTTGTGCGGAATTACCACCCCGCCCTACGGGCACTCCTCAAGAGGGGAATTGCCTACCGAGTATTTAGAAACCGACTTTTTCAAAGAAGTTATAAAGTAGATCCACAGAGGTCAACAACTCAGTGTAACCCTCTGCCTTCTCTGTGCCACGTTTTGAAATACTTCGAGTACCAATAACCTAACAATAGAAAATGCGAAAAACTTTTTTGCACCAGCATTAAATGGTATGACAGTATTTGACTGGCAATAGTATCAGTTGGCAGGCTACAACAATGATTCAGATTACTGCAAAGTTTAAAGGCATGATACCATCTAATCAGATATATCATGCCTTTATTCGTCAACTTTGAAAATAAAATATTAATAGTCTAGTCGCTTATTAGCACCTCGCCCGTCATTTCTTTGGGTATCGAAAGCCCCATAGCAGTTAAAATAGTAGGGGCAATATCGCCTAGTTTACCAGCTTTAACGGTTCCATTCCAGTTTTGATCAATTACAAAAAGGGGTACTAGGTTTAAAGAATGTTGTGTGTTGGGGCTACCATCATCGTTTACCATATAGTCAGCATTGCCATGGTCGGCGGTTAAAAAAATGGTATAGCCGTGGGGTAGGGCTGCAGTAACAATTTTTTCTACACAGGCATCTACGGTTTCTACGGCTTTTACCACCGCGCTAAACACGCCTGTGTGGCCCACCATGTCCGCATTAGCAAAATTTAAACAGATAAAATCGGCAGATTCTTGTTCAATTTCAGGAACCAATTTTTCTACCAATTCATTGGCACTCATTTCTGGTTGCAAATCGTAAGTAGCCACTTTAGGGCTTGCAGCCATTATTCTGCTTTCGCCTTCAAATTCTTTTTCCCTACCACCGCTAAAAAAGAAAGTAACGTGTGGATATTTTTCCGTTTCAGCAATCCTAATTTGCTTTTTACCGTTAGCGGCTAATACCTCGCCAAGGGTATTGGTGAGGTTGTCGTTCGTAAACATCACGTGTACATTCTGGAATGTTTTGTCGTACTCCGTCATGGTGGTATAATGCAAATTCAGCTTGTGCATACCCAAATCTGCATGGTTTTCTTGGGTTAACACATGGGTAATTTCCCTGCAACGGTCTGTTCTAAAATTGAAACAGATAACGGCATCCCCATCTTTAATAAAGCCCTTACCATCCAATTCAGTATTAATAATTGGCTTGATAAACTCATCGGTAACCCCTGCTTCGTAGGAATCAGCAACAGTTGCCAACACATCAGACGAGGCAGTACCTGTTCCGTTAACCATAGCGTCGTACGCGAGCTGTACTCGCTCCCATCGCTTGTCTCGATCCATGGCATAATACCTACCCGTAACGGTGGCAATGGCACCAACAGTAGTGTTTAGATGTGCTTGTACGTCATTCAAAAACCCAAGCCCACTTTTAGGGTCGCAGTCGCGGCCATCGGTAAAAGCATGTAGGTACAATTCTGAAACGCCGTGGGCATGTGCCACATTTACAATCGCCTTAACGTGCGAAGTGTGTGCATGTACGCCACCATCGCTCACCAGACCAATGAGGTGCAAAGGTTTTTTTTCTGTTTTTGCATAGTTAATGGCAGCCAACAAAGCGGGGTTTTCTGCCAGTTCACCAGTGCGAATGGCAACATTAATACGCTGTAATTCTTGGTACACAATTCTACCCGCCCCAAGGTTAAGGTGGCCTACTTCGCTGTTGCCCATTTGTCCTTCGGGCAAACCCACTTCCTCACCACAAGTAACCAAAGTGGTGTTAGGATATTTGCTGTACAAAGAAGAAACAAACGGCACTTTGGCATTTTGGATAGCGTCGGCAGACTTTGATTGTCCAAGCCCCCATCCGTCCATAATTATTAATATCGCTTTATTTTTCATGGGATAAAACTAAGGGTTTTTCATTAGGCAGTAGGTTTGGTTGCTGTGGCAATGGATTTTGAATTGCATCTAAAGCTTCTTTTTTGCATCGGATAAGTTGCTTAATGAGCAAACTGATTGGGGAAGTAAGGGGTGGAATAGGTGACCATAAATAGTCAAAGCTGTATGAATTTATACTACCGATCTTTCGAAAGATGGATGCCCTTTTCGAGCAAATTGGTGTTAATAGAACAGATGGTTTTTGGTCAATCAAGAGGTCAAAATTGGATTGGAAAATAGTTGTTCGTGTTAATGCCATCCCAAAGCCTATGAGTGTGTACACATTTCAGATGGTGTAACCATTATTTTTGTTTTCTACTTAATTTTTTTTTATGGGTTATCTATTACTAGTTCTAGGTACAATTGGTTGGCATGCAGGGATGTTTGGCATGTTTAAAAAAGCGGGTATGAACCCCATGTTTGCCCTCATTCCCTTTTACAATACTTGGTTAATTGCCGAAAAATGTGAGATTAAAAAAACTTGGTTCTGGATTCAATTGATCCCTATTGCTGGCCAATTTGTAACCATTTGGATAACCCTCATTTTTGTAATGCACTTCAAGCGGTTCAATATTATCCATCATTCCCTCGCTACTTTTTTGCCTTTTCTGTATTTCCCTTATATCGGCTGGAACAAGGAAGACAAATGGTACGGAAAAGATGTGGTAGTTGCATATAGGAAAACGCCCACCCGCGAATGGATAGATGCAGGGGTATTTGCCGTGGTAGCTGCAACCATAATTAGAACTTTTGTTTTTGAAGCCTATGTTATCCCAACGGGTAGTATGGAACGTACGCTCTTGATCAACGATTTTTTGTTCGTTAGCAAAATGAGTTATGGTCCGCGTATCCCCGTTACACCTATTTCCTTTCCATTTGTTCATAATACCATGCCTGGCTCTATCACAACCCCCTCATATACCAAAGCAATTCAAGTACCCTACACGCGTATGCCCGGCTATGTAGAAGTAAAAAGAAACGATGTGGTGGTATTTAATTTTCCAGCAGGGGATACCATTATTAATCTACCTGATTTCGGTAGTAAAATGCCTTATTATGATGTGCTTCGCGGTGCATATAAGGGTGATAGAGATGCATTGATGGCAGCGTATCCTATTCTGGTTCATCCATACGATAAAACTGACAATTACATTAAACGTTGTGTGGCTGTGGGTGGCGATAAATTGGAAGTAAGAAAAGGCATTTTATATATTAATGATGCAATCGGGTACCATCCATCTGGTTCACAAACCGATTATGAATTATCGCTTTCTGCTCCTTTTACCGATGATTTTTTAGAAAAGGATTTAGGTATTAAGATAGCGGTGGACGATGAACACAATGGCCGTTACAACAAAGAAAAGGATTATGAAGAAACAAATAGTCATGGTGTGAATTGTATGCTAAACCTCACCTCGGAAAATTATCAGAAAGTGAAGGCACAACCGAACGTAAAATCCATACAGCCAATAATAAATGATGGAACGGATGAAAACATGTTTCCTAATGATACAACAAATAAAAAATGGAATGTGGATAATTATGGACCAATTGTCATTCCCAAAAAAGGGGTGCCTATCAATTTAACTCCAGAAAATATCGCACTGTACAAAAGATTAATTACCAACTACGAGAACAATAGCTTTTCAGAATCAGCCCCTGGCAAATATGTAATCAATGGGGTTGCCACGAATACGTACACCCCAAAGTATAATTATTACTGGATGATGGGAGATAATAGACACCGTAGCCAAGATAGCCGTTACTGGGGCTATGTTCCAGAAACGCATGTGGTGGGTAAAGCCTCGCTTATCTGGTTTAGCTGGAGCGATGGCCCAAGGTGGAAAAGAATATTTAGTTTAATCAAGTAATAAGCATGCTTGCGTTCACAAATGATGCGTTATTTGGACACCTTCCTTAAAAGTCTTTATTTGTGTTTTTCCTGCTATAGTAATGCCCTTATTTCTTAAGGAGTTTACTAAAAATTAATTCTAACGATGAGAAAAGAAACTTACAGCTTTGATTTTGAAACATACGAGTCTATAGAAGAACTAACAGAAGCGGATGCCCTACTCATTAAAGAAGCAAGAAAGGCAACGGAATTAGCCTACGCCCCTTATTCCAATTTTAAAGTAGGGGCAGTTGCCCAATTGGCCAATGGTGAACTTGCGGTAGGAAGCAATCAAGAAAACGCAAGCTATCCTGTAGGCATTTGTGCAGAAAGAGTGCTGCTAGCTTCAGTATCTCAAATCCATCCTCGTGTACCTATTATTAGCCTTGCCATAAGCTATCACAACCTCAATGGGGCAAGTAAACATCCGCTTAGCCCCTGTGGCATGTGCAGACAGGCTTTACAAGAGTTTGAAAGCAGGTTCAACCAACCTATCCGATTGCTTTTGAGTGGAATGGAAGGACAAGTGCAGATTGTTCAACAATCCACACAATTATTGCCCTTCTCTTTTAAAGGGGATGATTTGAAGTAGTGCAAATCAATATTATTGCTAAAATTCAATGCTAGTTTCTGCCATATCCATAATTATCCACCATTCTTCGTCGGTCACGGGTTGTACGGATAGTCTCCCCATACGAACCAATGCCATTTGAGATAGTCGGACGTCATTTTTTACTTGTGCTAACTTAACAGTTTTGGTAAGTGTTTTATACGGAATTAAATCAACCACTACCCAATTGGCATCTTCTGTTGTAGGATCTTGATATGCTTCTTTTACCACCTGTGCAATGCCAACTATTTCTAGCCCTTCATTACTGTGGTACCAAAGCAGCAAATCACCCGTTTGCATGGCTTTAAGATTATTTCGAGCCTGATAATTTCTTACACCGTCCCAAAAGGTTCTTCCGTCTTTCTGAAACTGATCCCAACTGTATTTAAAAGGTTCTGATTTTACAAGCCAATATGCCATATTCGAATTAACTAAAGTAGAAAACTAAAAGGTAATATTGTTATTTATTCGGTAGGGTAGGAGGAGTATCGCCTAAATTCCGCTGGCGAGTACATCAGCCAAATGAAGTACCTCCATCTTTTGACCAGTATGATTCATGCGCCCATTAAGATGCATTAGGCAACTCATGTCTGTGCTAATTAGATATTGGGCATCAGTGGCAACAGCGTGTTCTATCTTTTGGTCTGCCATAGCAATGCTAATAGCATCAAACTTAACGGCAAATGTTCCTCCAAAACCACAACAGGTGGTTACATCTTCCATTTCCACCAACTCTAAACCCTTCACTTGGTTCAATAGTTTTCGTGGTTCATTGGTTAGTTTACATTCTCTCAATCCCGCACAGCTATCATGATAGGTGGCTTTTCCGTTGAAGGTGGCACCAACATCTTCGATTCCCAATTTGTTGATTATAAATTCGCTTAATTCAAATGATTTTTGCCCTAGTTGTACCACCTCATTAAGATTAGATGAAGTCTGAAACAACTTTGGGTAATAATTTCTTACAAATCCAATGCAGCTAGCACTTGGCGCAACTACATACTCTGCCTTGGCAAAATCTTGAATGAATTTAGCACAAACAGATTTGCTCTCCTCCCAATAACCAGCATTAAAGGCGGGTTGTCCGCAACAGGTTTGATTGGCGTTGTATTTGATTTCGCAACCAAGCTTTTTTAATATTTTAACCATATTAAAAGCCACTTGTGGGTATAGCTGGTCAATAAAACAAGGAACAAAAATGTGTACGCGCATTTATACAGTTAAGGCTAAAATTTATTATCGGATTGCCCTATTTAGTGCAATCATTTTGATAGCAGAAATGGCTGCTTCTCGTCCTTTATGTCCATGAACTCCCCCAATTCTTTCAAGGGCTTGTTGCTCATTATCGACGGTAAGTACGCCAAAAATGGTAGGTACTGTAAGCTGTAGATTATGGTGGACTATTCCATCTGTAACAGCTTTGCATACATAATCAAAGTGTGGGGTGTCTCCTCTAATAATGGTACCCAAAGCTATAAAAGCATCTACAGTGGACTGTCCTTTTGCATAAGCACCAATGATAAAAGGAATTTCAAAAGCGCCAGGTACCACGATGGTTTGATAGCTAATCTGGTGGTTGTTCAATTCTTCTATTGCGCCAGCTTCTAATTCATCCACTATAGACGCATTCCATTCTGTTTTCACAATAACTACAAAGGCATCCTTTATTATAGGGATGCCTTTGTTTAACGATGTATTACCTTCTGAGGCCATTACGTTTATAAGTTGGTTTTTTCTACACTCAGCCTATTAATATATTTATCTACCTGATTTCCTTTTTCAGTTCTAGGGAATTTTTCTTTTATCTCTTTGTAGAGTTCAAGCGCTTTGTCGCCCTTATCCATAGTTTCATATAGCAGTGCTGCCCTTTGTAAGTATTCGGCAGAAGAGCTTTCATCTTTTTCAAAGGTATGTGCAGCATTTATGTATGCCTCTAACGCAGCTTCCTTGTTTCCAGATTCGGCGTAAGCATCACCCAAACAGCCATTTGCAACTAGTTGAACTTGTTTTGCGTCAGTTTTGAAATCTTTCAAATGTTCTATAGCTTTTGCAAAATTGCCTTGTTTCAAATAGCTAACACCAGCGTAGAAATGAGCAAGATTGGCCGCTTTTGTACCACCATAATTACTAATAATATACAAAACACCTTTACTAGTTCCATCACCATCTAATACTAACTTAGAACTATCTACAGAAAAATAGTATTGTGCTTTATAAATAGCTTCTGCGGCTTTTTCTTCCTTTGGTTTTGTGATAAATTCACCATAGCAGTAAACACCTGCAAAGCCTAAAACGAGTGCACCAGCAACAATGGCAATCTTTTTTCCATAAAGTTGGAAGAAAGATTGAATTTTCTCTACTGGATCTACCTCTGGTTCTTCAATTGTAACCACGGGGAGGGCTTCTTCCAAGGTATCCGTTGTAATTTTTTTATTGCTCATTGAAATGAAATTAAATTCAGCGTTAAAATAGTTAATAATAAAAAAAAGGTTTTGCAGCAATTTGAGGTTGCTGCAAAAACCTAAAAAATCTTAGCCAATATCAAAAGGGTAATTTGCGTCCACGTAAACGTCTTTCAATACTTCGCTATCATCTGGCCATGGACTTTCTTCTGCAAATTGTACACTTGCTTCCACAATGCCGGCAATCTTTTCATCAATTGCGTCGATATCAGCTTGCGTTGCATATTTATGCTCCAATATGGTATTTAAAACCTTGTTGATGGGGTCTTGCTCTTTATACTCTTCAACTTCCTCTTTCTTCCGATATTTTTGAGGGTCGCTAATGGAATGGCCTTTATACCGGTAGGTCTTCATTTCAATTAATGTAGGGCCATCGCCTTCTCTTGCTCTTTTTACCGCACGAGCTACACTCACATGCACGTTTTCTGGAATCATACCATCTACTTTGTCAGATGGCATATCATAAGCATCGGCAAGTTTATAAATGTCCACAACGTTACTTGTTCTTTCTACCGAGGTACCCATTGCGTAATGGTTGTTTTCGCAAATGAAAACCACAGGCAATTTCCAAAGCATCGCCATATTAAAAGTCTCGTGAAGCATACCTTGACGTGCAGCACCATCTCCAAAAAAGCAAAGGACTACCTGGTTAGTACCTCTGTATTTTTCAGCAAAAGCTAGACCAGCTCCAGTACCTATTTGAGCGCCCACTATACCATGCCCACCAAAGAAATGATGTTCTAAACTAAAAAAGTGCATGCTTCCACCTTTCCCTTTTGAACAACCAGTGGCTTTACCATACAACTCAGCCATTGCCGAGTTGGCATCAAGCCCTTTTGCTAAAGCCAAACCGTGGTCACGATAGGCAGTAATAAAAGGATCACCTGGAATGGTGGCAGTCATACAACCAGCAGCAATTGCTTCTTGGCCTATGTAAGCGTGGAAGAAACCACGAATCTTACCCGCCATTTTGTACATCTCTTCTGCCTTTAATTCAAATTGGCGAATTAACTGCATCAATTCGTACCAGTATAAATAGGTTTCTTTTGAAAAATTAGTTTGCACGCATTTATTTTTTAAGTCGGCAAATATAGGGTTTGTAGTTAAAAACGGTAAGCAGATAATTTGGCCTTGTTTGGATACGATTTTGTGTCAAATTCATGGGTAATTGCCTATAAAACCTCCTATAAATTTGAAGGTACATCCTATATAGTCACTTAAAGACCATTATTTCTTGTATTTGCAACGATTGCATTTGTAGAAGCTGCTTTTTGATAGCATCTGTATGTGTTCAACTCAACTGTTACTAAGACCCATTTTATTATTGTAACCACTAAATCCAGAAATAAATTACGTTTATTGCCGAAAAATATACTGTTCATTTAATCAGCAAGTTCTTTTTTGGAAAAGTATATCAATAATGATGTTGCAGAAGTAAACATAAATGTGTATGCAGATAGACAAAACAACACTGGAGGACATTGGAATATTTAGTAAGGATAATCAGGATTCGATTATCAACAAACTTGATTGTACAAAATCGAAAGGTGGTAGTATTTTTTTAAATGAGCTTTTTTCCAAGCCATTGGATAATATTCCATCCATCCTTGATACGCAAAATACCATTCGCCATTTACAAGGTATCATTCCGTCTTTTCCTGAATCCATTACTAATGGTACCATAATGGTAATGCAGCATTATTTTGATGCCGTAATACCATTTCCGAGTCATCCCAACTGGATTAATTGCCATTATTACCGAATGGCTAGTAAACCAAATTTTAAGCATATCCAATTTTTTGTAGAACATTTTTTGGGATTTGCTTCTGATATGCATCGTTTAATGCAACTCTTTCCTACTCAGGCAAGTAAATTATTAACGAATTGGCGTGCCAAAATGGAAGCAATATTGGGTACGCCTTCCCTTGCAAAATATTTACAACAACCCACTAAAGAGAAAATGTCTGCAGTGGAAATTATTTGTTGGGGGAAATTCATCAAGCAAAAATTTAAAAATGAAACCCTAGCCTTGGTTTCTTTATTCCACGAAATAGACGCTTACATGAGCTTAGCGGTAAGTAGTCTTCAACTCCAATTCAATTTTCCATCATTTACTTCTGATGCTTCACCTTATTTCGAGGCGAAGGAATTATTTCATCCCTTGCTAAAAACACCTATTAAGTATGACTTGCTATTGGAAAAGCAAAAAAACTTTTTATTTCTTACGGGTGCTAACATGGCTGGAAAAAGCACCTTTATTAAAAGCTTGGGTATTAGTATCTACTTAGCGCATATTGGTATGGGAGTACCAGCGGCAGAAATGAAAATCAGTCTTTTTGATGGTCTATTAAGCAATATTCAAGTGACGGATAACATTATGATGGGGGAAAGTTTTTTCTTCAATGAAGTAAGGCGGATTAAAAAAACAGTAGAGCAGGCTAGCAATGGAAAAAATTGGATGGTATTGGTTGACGAATTGTTCAAAGGCACAAATGTGCAGGATGCCATGAAGTGTAGCACAGCCGTAGTAGAAGGCTTGCGAAAGATTGATACCTGTATTTTTATTTTGTCTAGTCATTTATATGAAATTGCGGAGGGGCTAATGAAGTATGATAACATTGACTTTAAGTATTTTGAGACAATCATGGATCAAGTTGATTTTCGATTTAATTACCAATTGAAGAATGGCATCAGCAACGACCGCCTTGGGTACTTGATTCTCGAAAAAGAAGGCGTTGTTCGTTTATTGGATGCTTTATAATGGATTCAAGATGTTTGGTTAAGTGTACAATATTAAAAGTAAATAAGCAGGGTAGGTAAGCCTCATTTTTTTAGTTCAATACTTGTTTATGCAGTTAAAAAAGAAGAACTCCATAATTGATTTTGTTAAGCAACTGTTTTCAGATTGCAGCCATCTTTTGTTTCCGCATTGCTGCGAAGGATGTGGGACCGATGTACTTTCTACAGATGCATATTTGTGTGCAAGATGTTTATTTGAATTGCCCAAGTCGGGTATGATTGCGTGGCCATCTAATTTACTGGAGCGAAGGCTAAGGGGGCGATTTCCTTTTCAGGCTGCCGCAGCAGGATATTATTATAGGAAGGAAGGGCTGATACAGCACCTAATTTATCAACTAAAGTATGGAGGTAAAAGAGAGATCGGTGTTTTTTTAGGACAGTTACTTGGCCATGAATTACTGAAATCGCATCGGTTTGCCACCGTAGATGCACTGATTCCTATTCCATTAAACGAGAAAAAATTGCGAAAGCGTGGTTATAACCAAGCAGAAGCAATTTGTGAAGGTATTGCTCAAGTGTGGAAAAAACCGATTGTTACTAATTTGGTGGGAAGAACGTTGAACACCACCACACAAACCAAACAAACACAAATGGGGCGATGGACAAATGTGCAGAAAGCCTTTTCACTTTCCGATAAAATAGGGGCAGAATACGCGCATTTGCTATTGGTAGATGATGTAATTACTACTGGTGCCACCATAGAATCGTGTGCTAATGAATTATTGAAAATACCCAATGTTACGATTTCAATAATGGGAGTTGCGTTTTCTGGCTCACATTAGGTAGTTGATCTTTCTTTGCTGTACATGTTGTTGATTAATTGCCTTCCACTAGAAATTTGCAATTGCGGGGGCGCACCTATCGACTACCGATATTTAGAATGCTGAAACATGATTCTCTTGTTTTTGCAATGATTGAGTGTAGTGATTTTTGACTGAAATGTTTTCAAAATTGCTATAAAGCTTAGCACTCTTGGCACCTGAAATAATTTGCCAATAAATATTTAGCATTTTTGGTGTTTGCTTTTTCCCTTCGAGACCTATTTTTACACCATGTTGAGATATTCCATATTTATTCTTGCACTCTTTGTATTCATAAGTGGGTTCTTTTGCGCTTGTAAAAAGGAAAGTTTTATCACAGATGGGGATGCAAAATTTCGCCTTTCTGAAGATACCCTTCATTTTGACACTGTATTTACAACACGGGGTTCTACCACGCAGTACTTCCTTGTATTTAATGACAACGATCAAAAACTATTAATCAACAATATTCAATTGATGGGGGGCAGTTCATCGTATTTTAAATTAAATATCGATGGCTCGGCGGGTACTCAATTTTCCAATATTGAATTAGCTGCCAATGATAGCTTGTATGGCTTTGCCACTGTTACCATTAACCCCAATGCAGACAGCCTCCCTTTTGTGATTCGCGACAGCATAAAAATAGAGTATAATGGAAGAGCCGTTTTCCTGCAACTAGAAGCCTACGGAAAAAATGCCATTTTTCTACGCAATGCCATCATTGATAAAGACACCACTTGGAACAAAAAATTTCCCATTGTCATTCTAGGTGAACTAACCGTAAAAGAAGGAAGTAAACTCACCATTACAAAAGGAACTAACATTTATGTAAATGCCAATTCTCCCATCATCGTCAATGGTACACTCGAAGCCATTGGAGATACGATTCCTAATCAAATAACCTTTCAAGGTGACCGATTAGATGAGCCCTATAAAAATTACCCAGGTAGTTGGCCAGGTATCTATTTTAAAGAAAAGAGTCATAGTAATATACTAGAATATTGTCAATTAAAGAATGCTTATCAAGGTGTTATTGTACAATCCCCTTCTCCCGTTTCTGGCGTTAAGCTCCAGTTGAATCAATGCATATTTGACAATATTTACGACGTAGCAATAGGAGGTATTAATTCGTCTATTGCAGCAGAAAACTGTTTAGTAAGCAATTGTGGGTACAATGTTTCCGTGGTGAGCGGGGGTAATTATGACTTTAAACATTGCACGTTGGCTAGCTATGGTAATAATTATGTAGCCCATAAAAATCCTGTTTTAGCCATCAGTAACACCAGTAGCGAGAAAGTGAATAACGATTTAACTTTTAATATTGGAAATAGCATTGTTTATGGCGAAGGCGGACTTGTTGACAACGAAATTGTGTTGTCTAAAGATGCTTCCAAAGCTTTTGCATTTAATGCACAAAATATATTATACAAGTGCAAGAAAAATTTAGATGCCTCATTGGCCACACTTACTAATTGTATCCAAAATCAATCACCGCTATTTGATTCTACCGATAATGCTCGTAGAACCTACCTTTTTACACTCAAAGAAAATTCGCCTTGTAGAGATGCGGGTACAAATGCATCATTTCTACCTTTCGACCTTGTAGGTAAGATCCGTTCAAACGCTACACAACCCGATTTAGGTTGTTATACATTCTACAAAAAATAACCAAATGCTATTTTCCTTGTTCATTAATCTTTTTAAATCAAAATTTATGAAGTATCTATTTTCTTTTTTGTCAATTATTGTGTTAAGTTCTTTTATGTTGGTGGGTACACCCTCTATCCACAAATTCAAGGTAAAGAGTATTGATGGAAGTACCATCGATTTTGCCAAATTCAAAGGCAAGAAAATTTTAGTGGTGAATGTAGCTTCTAAATGTGGCTATACCCGCCAGTACGAAGGGCTAGAAAAATTATACGCAGCTAACAAAGACAAACTGGTTATTGTGGGTTTTCCTGCTAACAACTTTGGATCACAAGAACCAGGAACAGATGCAGAGATTGTAGAATTTTGTAAGGCTCGTTTTGGTGTTAGTTTTCCTATGGCAAGTAAAATCAGTGTAAAAGGAGAAGATGTTGCACCAATTTATAAATGGCTCACCACCAAAGCAGACAATGGGGTGTTAGCTGCTACCGTTTCTTGGAACTTTAATAAATTCCTTTTGGATGAAAATGGAAAAATGATTGCTTACTTTCCAAGTAAAGTGGAGCCCAATAGCGAAGAGATTGCTAAGTATTTGAAATAAATCATGCCATTGTATAAAAAAAGGAGCGTTCTTTCGGACGCTCCTTTTTTTGAAATAAGAGTTATTAGGTAACAGTTATTTTTGAATGCTAGGGTTTGTTTCGCTTTTGAAAGCGGGTAAAACGATGGCAAGAATCAATACCGCAACACTAGCCACAACCGAAGCAGCACTCATGTCGTTTGATTGATTAGTGGTAGTTGTAGCCGCAAATACACTCACTTGAGTACTTACTAATATTGCTACTGTTGCAATGCCGCCTAAGCAGGCTTTTTTAATTAAAGTTTTCATTTTTATCCAATTTATTTTTTTGGGAACTGCCTTCATAGTTTCAATTAACAAGCCAAAACATAAATCGTCCTTTAAATGGCATTATAGGGGTAATTAAAATCATTTTTCAGTTTCTGAAACAATTCGATTTCAATTCAGAGGCTAATGCGCTATTTCTTAAAAATTGACCGACTTTTTGCGGTTTTTTAGTAACCAAGATCTGCAATTGTTTCGCGTGTTTCGGGCTTTCTTACAATTGGCGAGATATGATTCTAAATTCAATTTCGGACAAATTGTCGCAAAATAATTGCTTTGACCCCGTGTAATGATGCAATATTTAAGCTTTTGTTTGCAAATGACTGACATTGTGTACTGCCTTTTTGTCTAGTTTGTCATTCGGGTGGTGTTTTTTGGTGTTGCCCTATGTAAAGTGCATTCCTTTCCTTTTGAAAGATAGGGTAGTAAATAAAAATAGCAGGGACGCATATTTTTTGGGGAAATCGGATTAGTGTGAAAATATTTCAGCTCATTTTCTTGTGGTAACCTATCCTTTCCAAAATGAACATTCATTTTTCATTTTGAGATGCTTAGAGATGGTTGGTTGTGCTTTTTGTATTAGCGAGTAATAATATTGGGGTGTTCCAAAACTGAAAATGAGGTTGAAATAAAAATTAAGGTAAAACTTAAAGTATCCCTAGTAAGGGTTACTAGGAATACTTTAAGCAGCCTCTAATATAATTGCACCCCCATTTTTAAGACATACCTATTGTAGCTATAGTTATACCTGTATTCATTATCCGTTGGGCTATTTATCCAGGGTAGTTTCTGCGTATAGGCAAACTTTTTTAAGCTATACCCTGCTGACATAAAAAATAAACAACCATTACTAATTGTTTTTTCAAATCCAATGCCCCATTCACCACAAAAACTGTTTTTTACCGAACTCGGTTTTAAACCGTAAGGCCATTTTTCAGATTGATTATTCGTCTCTACGTATTTTCCTACCCCCATGTCTGAAAACAGAAAAGGATGCGTATTGCCTTTTAAAAAGGAATGTTTTATGTAAAAAGTAAAGGGGATTGTGCGATAGCCATAATTATCTATCCCAATTCCTATCCCAGCACTAAGCTTTTTGTATTGTAATCCATTAATGCTTTGCATGGTAAATGTTGAGGCAATCTCGCCATTTAACATACCAACTGAATTGATGCTAGTGAAATGAATTTTTTTTGGTTGGTGTTGGGCATTCAATGTAGAAAACGCTATAAGAGACAGCAAATAAAGCAATACATTTTTCATCTGCTGCGGCTTAATAAACTAATTTACTTAAGAATTTAATGTCGTTTAAATTAGAATATTGGTATTGATACAACCCATTTTTAGCAGATACTAACGCAATACCATTCCAACAAATTACATCGTAAGCATTACTTATTTCAATTGTCTTCACTAATAGTAGGTTTGCAGGGTCTGTTGCATCGTAAAACTTAATGCCTTCTTTTCCATCGCAAATAACCAACGTTTTACCTTCTTTACCCAATCCTTTAGGTTGAGCCATATTGTATTCTTTGATCAATTTTACATTACTCAAATTGCTAACATCTAAAACATCCAATTCATTAATATCCCCACCAGTACAACTAATTAAGGAATTTGAGGCATTGCCTTCACTTTCGGTATGGAGTGTAACGTAAGCGTGGTTGCTATCAGCAATTACAGGATCACAAACGCGAGCGTGTCTAAATTGTGTAACATAAACTGGGGTAGTGGGTGTACTGATATCATAAACAAACATGCCAGTTTGCGATCCGATAAATAGTTTGTCTTTAAATGGATAAACGGTTTCGATATTCCAACCAATATATTTGTTGGAGACTACTATTGGATTGGTTAGATTGGTAATATTTATAGCAGAAAGGTTATAGCTACTTACGGTATATAAATAATTGTTTTGAACTGCAAACCGAGACATGGAGCCATTTACGCCAACTGAATTATTAGCTGGGCTTGATGTATTAGACGATAGCAGCACATCCCCGCGAATTAGCACATAATCGTTTTCGCCGTTAATACTTTGGCTTACCACCGTATCTTTTACATCCCAACCAACAATTGCTTCGGTACTATCTACATAAATACCATAGGCACTTCGCTTATCGGGAAAATGATTGGGAATAATTTTAACTACTTCTACTTGTGGCAATTTGCTAATGTTGATAGTAACCAAATCGCTATAGCAATCGGCATAAAGTACATCTCCTACAATGGCAATATCCCCACAGCCAGGCAATACAATAAACGATTCATTGCTTGGCGAAACCGTATTTTTATTATTAATTACGTGAATCCCTTTATCAGGTGATATGGCAAATATGTAATCGTTATACAAACATATTTTACCTATTGTATTGATGCTTTGCGGTTGAGTGTTTTTAATTTTTGCATGTATTTGACTAAGTTTTTCCACTATAGGTTTATACACTTTATAGGTTTTTGTTGCTTTGTCTTTCATACAACCAAGAAAAGAGGCAATTACCACCAAACAAGCAAAGCCGAGCGTTGCTACTTTTTTTACCATTTTCATTTTTCTTACCATTTCATTTTATTTATTAATTCTTAACCCATTCGCTTAGAGTAGAGTACATGAGGTATAAATAATGATGCTTGAGATAGCGGATTTTTTTAGTAGCGTGTATGTGCTTTATGTTTTCAAATGAAATCGCATTCAATAAATATGATAATGCCATTAATAAGATTGATTTTTTGGGGTGGCCGAATGTTTAATTGGGTGCAAAAAAGGTTTTCGTTTTGCCCCTTGCTTTTTGGAGAGGGGTTGGGGTGAGATGAAAAAACGCTCAAAAAGTATGACAGAACTTAGCACTATGCGTGAAAAAGAATAAGTTTTGCGTGAAAAAGAATAAGTTTTGCGTGAAAAAAAAAGTAAGTTTTGCGTGAAAAAAATGAGAATGAATTCGATTTTTCTATGAGGTTTGCATGATAAGCAAAAGGAAGTCTTCATTACACGGTTGGCTAGTCTGGGAAATTTCCTCCCAAATACGCCAAACAATTTTTAAATCTCCTCAAACCACCGTCCTTCGCTTGAAATAGTCCCAAGAATACGCCACCCCGCCAGCAAATCCCATGTTATGCACCAGCAAGTTTACAACATGTCACGCAAATCAATAGAAATAGATTCAACCCATTCCAATTGAAAATTCCTACCTACCCCTACCTCTTTGCGGGAACTTAAAAGAGCAACGAAAACCAGAGCTTTCTAATTGGCCTTGGTGGAGGGATTGCACTACATCAACCCGCATGATTTTAAAAATATTTTCTATTGAAAAATAACCCTCGTAGTAGCGTTCGTCGGGATGAATGGCTAGGGTATTTGCCCCCACTACAAAAAACCAGTTCAACTGCTTAAGCACGGGAATTTTATTGGTTAAAAAACCATTTAAATGATAGGCAAAGTGCGTAGCGGCATAACAATCGGCAGTATTGCTTAGGCTGTAGTAAGGTAGCAGCAAAAAGCCGTCCATATACCGGCTTACGAGGTAGGTTTGGTTGCCCCAATAATGCTTATAGTCGGGGGCAAAAACCGTGTTTCGGTTTATAAAACCACCGAGGGTTGCTTGGTATTCTAACCTACCAGCCAGTTTAAGGGGAATCTTTCCTTTAATTTCAGCCTGCCATTTGGCAAAATCCACATCGCTGGCTAACCAACCCTTTACTCCTTTTGTCAACACCAACCGTAGGGTGGGATGCTTGGTGCCAATGTTTATCTTTTGGTCGGGAAATTCTATGTACCGTGCTTTGAAACTATAGTAGATTTCCAAGCTGGTGATGAATGCATTGTGGGGCTGTAAGTTTTCCGACCATTTTTCTACAGGATAGTTGGGGGTAAATGCTCGGTCTTTCACTTGGTACCAAGTGTTGCTGAAGGTATTTTCCAGCGGCTGCCTTTGTTGGTAATGGGCATCTAAGGCAAGTCTTAATCCTGGGGCCAATTCTTTCTCCCAAGTAATCTTAGCGAATTTTGCCTCATACAATTTCATGTAATTAAACCCAAAGAAAAGGGTGGAAAAGGCATTGCCAAAATTGCCCACTGGATTCTCGTTGTTCCATTGAATTACCTGCTGACCCACCGATGCACCCCATTTCTGTACGTTTTTTTTACCTGTTTGATAGCCAATGTCTAATTGTCCATTCCAATGGTGGTTACTAGTGCCATAGCGTATGTATGGCGAAATAGACCATTTTCCATTGTTAGCAAATTCTTTAGTGTAAGTGCCCCTAACAAATGGCGCAAAGCCTTCTACAGTATTGATAGAAGTGGCCATGGAGAGGAAGGGCTGGATGGAAAAACTTCTTTTTCTGAGGGTGGCTTGCCATTGTTGGCCAGAAACAAACAGCTTAGATAAAGACAGTTTATTGTTTACCCTGTCCATCGAGTCAATATACCTTGGTTGCTTCTGCACTTGTTCAATGCTGTCTTTTTTTAGGTAATCTTTTATCTCTTCGGGCAATAAAGGGATGGGGCGCATCGTATCCCAATAGGTATTCTTTTTTTTGTTAGAACTGTCTTGAAAAGTAATGAGGGTATGGTTGAATAAGGATTTATCGAAAGTGGGGGTCAAATTAAATTGCCGATACACTTGCAAAAAATTACCAAAAAAATCAAACCCGAAAAATTTCCCCGATGGATAAATTACCTGTTGCTTTATAACCCAAGTGTGTTGTAAGGGCACATAAAGCTGCTGTATGGTTAAAGTGTCTAGTAACTGAATCTGTTGGTCTTTTACCACTGTAAGCTGTACACTGTGTAGCCGCCATTCGTCTTCCAAAATATAAATAGTGCCAGAGAACAAAGGCTCGTATTTGCGCAGCGGAGTCACTTGTATTTGGTTGATTTCTTTGCCGTTTTCATAAAAAGAACCCATTAATCGGTACTTGTAGTAATGCAAGGCATTGTTGGCAATGGGCGAAATGAACCCTCGGGGATTTAGATTTTGACCAATGGATACGATGTTGTTATAAAAGGAAATGATTTGGGGGCTGCTAAACCCAAACCCACCCGCGCGGCCACTTACTTTGGTAGCCACCACTTCTATCTTTTTTTTATCACCATCAACGTAATAGTTGGCTAATGATTCGGAGAGGAAGAGCATTTTCCGTTTGCTAGTGTCGCCATCGTCAAAAGTTACGTTTTCGCCCATTAATTTTTTAGGAAAATCCCTTAGCTGCATTTGACCTTTAATATAAACTTCACATTGGAATTTATGGAGTTCAGATAAATGCTCCGCTCTTTTGGCAATTGCTTTTCTAATAATGCCGTAGGCCAGATCTTCTTTTTTTGTTTGTACCACCACCTCTTTCAATCGGTATTGCTGTTGCGAAAGGATGAAATTTACAGTAATGGGTGCATCAAGGATGGTAACCTGTTTTTCAGCAGCCACATATCCCACTTGCTGACAAACCAAGAGGTGTTTTCCCTTTGGCAATGACAATTGAAAATGGCCTATGTTATTTGCTGTGGTACCTAGGCTGGCATTCCTAATACTCACCGAAGCATAAGGAAGCGGTTTACCACTACTATCTGTTACCGTTCCTGAAACTTGGTATTGACCCATAGCAGGCAATGCAACCATTAAAACCAAACAGAAAAAGAAAAATAGAACCCGCATAGTAGGTGTTAGGTATAAGGTGTTAGGTAGTTGGTGTTAAGTAGTAGGTTTTAGGTATTAGGGACAGAGCCACAATAATTTCAGCATCTAATTGTTGGTTCCAATACGCATTCTTACTTACAACTAAATACTTACAACTTTCATTGCGACTTTGTAAGCATTTTTATTGGAGGAGAGCATCCGACTACCACCTTTCCTTTTTGGGCAGCCCCGCCACCACTAAATCGTACGAATGCTGAATCCATTCTTTTATTATGGAAAAGGGGGCATCTCCATTGGCGACCACAGTATTCCAATGCTTTTTGTTCATGTGATAACCTGGCGTAACACTACTGTATTGCTCTCGCAATGACAAAGCTAGGTCAGGGTCGCATTTTACATTTATTTGTAAGGGGATAGCATCTAAACTAGCCAGCAAAAACATTTTGCCCTTTACTTTAAATACCAAAGTTTCAGGGTCAAAAGGGAGTGATTCTTCTACAAACGGCAAAGCCAAACAATAGGCCCTTACAGCTTCTATATCCATAAAAAAAGTTGTTAGTTATCAGTTTGCAAGGCTTTTTCATACGCCATGATAAATATGGCTCCTAGATTTTTGTGGGGTGGTACATAATCATTAAAGCGATCACGGCTTTTGGCGTCGTTGAACTTAGCAGAGAACACTTTCCATAAATTAGGCCATACCAAATCTTTGCCTTGGCGCAATTGTTCTAAAATTACTTCTAGCATTCCCTCGTTTATCTCACCCGTACCCACTTGTTTAGAGGAAATGATGTGGGCAAGCGGGCAAAGGGTTAGTACCTTGTTGAGGCTTTGATACCCACCACAGCTTCCTAACAAAATGACTTTAGCCGAGGAGGACAGTTGGTCGATAGTATATTTTACAAAATAGCTATGGCCTCTATGGATAACCACTGTGGGGCTGAGGTTAGCTGAATCTAAATATTGGCGCAAATGATCCTGTGCCTGTGCATCTAAATCGAGTTCAGTATCCAGCGGTTTGTTAGCATAAATGGTAATAGGGATTCCCTTTACCGATTTTACCTCGATCCATTCTTCTTTATGGGTGATTTTCCACCTTTGAGGTTCATCAAACTGATTCACAAAACCTTTAAATACCGACCGTCCATCTTTATCGCCAAAGAAAAACTGTTGCACAATAATGCGCCCCGAAGTGTCTTTTAACAGACTAATCGGCATGATGAATATGGGGTTTATGCCCAGTTCGGTGGTAAGATTGATTTTGTTTGCGGTATCCATCGATAAAAAGATGGTATGTAAAATGCGATAAATGGTTGCGGATCTGGTCAAGTGGTTGGTGGAGTCTTCCATCCTATTTTTTTCCACTTGCAGGGTAATTAGTTTACGGATTTTAGGGTTGGTAATGCTAGCAAAAGCACCCGCCACATCTACCGCATCTTCTAAGTCGCTTTTTGCAGCCAAATCATTTACAAAACTGCGCATGATGCTATCAGCAGTGGAAGGTTCCATGCGTTTGAGAAAATCATCGAGTTGGTTGTAATCAGCCGCTATTTTGATGAATTTTTTATAGTAATCGAAATGAACCAAGCGCAAAAGCTTGTCTGCTTTTGGTTGTTTCATTCTTTCAAAAATGCGCTTGTAAACGCCTAAGTAGCTGCTGGTGTAAATGACATCTTCGCCCAAAACACTTAAATAGTACAGTTCGGCGGGCGTTAAGCGTTCAATAATTTTAAATCGTTCTGTTTCAGATTTTTCGTCGTGAAGTGCGTTTATTACATTGATGTAATAGTCAATGGCTTTAGCCCTAAGTTTATCTGTAAGCACTTGATGCACTAGAGGAGTATCACCATGAATCATGTTTAGCGCATATTGTGTTTGGGTATTTACCAGTAGTTTATAATACGCTTCGTCGTTTTCGATTATTTTGGTGATGCTGTCTAGGGTAATTTTTTTATGGTAAAGTTGATCCAGAAATGGAAAGTACATTCTTCCCGTATTTAACACGGCAATTCTACAAATGGTTTGCACCAACGAGTCGTTACATGCCCGAATTTTTTGACCCAATTCGTTTTCACCCGAGGCATAGTCGTACAATTCTTCTTGATTTCTGTGTGCTGCAATTTTAATTAAGCTATCTGCAAAGAATACATCTGGGGATTTTCGTAACAGCTTCATGATATTATTAGGCTGTTGGATACACCGCTTTAGCAGTAAATAATCTTGACAGGCTTTTAACCCCACATTGTTTTCAAACACAGGCAGTTTCAAGATAATGTCCACTGTTTCTAAGCTGCATTTAGCAATAACGGGTGCAATGGAAGTATGTTTTTTTTCATGGTAAAAGCCATCTTCAAAAGCCCAGATCAATTCTGGCAACAACGCTCCTTTGATATACCCCCTGCTGTTGCCAAAATAAAAATCGTTCAGCAGACTTTCTAATGCTTTTAACCAAATAAACTTATCATTTTGAGTGAGAGAAGTATCTAGTTCTATAATTGCCTGCATATTATCCACACGCAGTTGTAGGGCTTTGTTTATTTTTTTGTTGGTTTCCAAATCGTGCGTTGGAGCAAAAAAACTATCCCTACCATTGCTGGAAGATTGGGCAATTTTCCATTGTATTTCATCGATATTGCTGTGAAACAATTGGCGCATCACAGGTACTTTGGGCAAGGGAATTTCGGGTTGGGCATAGGTCTTTTGGGTGGTAAAAAATATCAGAAACAGTAGGAAATGTAAACATCTCTTCATAAAGTGATTTGCTACGAAAATAGTAGTTTTTGTCATGTGGGCATTTTATTTGATGGGTTACTTAACAATTTGATAATAAACCGTAATCGACCATTCGAGGTTCTGGAGGGTTATTTTTGTGAAAATTAAATGCCAATTATGGAAATAAATGCGAAACGCATTTTGATTGCCGATGACGAACCAGATATTTTAGAAATCATTAGTTATAACCTTTCGCAAGAGGGATATGACGTGTACACTGCTAAAAATGGGTTTGAGGCTGTGGAAAGAGCGAAGGTTGTTTCCCCCGATTTAATCATTCTCGATGTAATGATGCCTCGCAAAACGGGGATAGAAGCATGTGAAATGTTGCGTAGCCAAGGCAGATTCCAAAAAACCTTGATTATTTTTTTAACGGCGATGAGTGATGAAATGTCGCAAATAAGGGGTTTGGAAATGGGGGCAGACGATTATATTAGTAAGCCAATCAGCCCTAAAGTGTTGGTTAGTAGGGTCAATGCCCTCTTTAGACGCTTACACAAAACCCCCGATGGAAAAACCATTCATATCGACAATATGGTCATTGATCCCGACCGATTTGTTGTAAGCATCGATGGCAAAGACATAAACCTGCCCAAAAAAGAATTTGAACTGATATATTTACTGTGTACCAAACCAGGCAGAGTGTTTCTTAGAAATGAAATCCTTTCTCAGATTTGGGGAAAAGATGTGATAGTCGGCGATCGAACGATTGATGTGCATGTACGTAAGATTAGGCAAAAGCTGGGCATGGATTGTATTGTTACCGTAAAAGGGGTGGGTTATAAATTTGAATTGTAGCATTCCTTTTCTCGTTTAATTTTAAGGGATGCTATGATTAAAGGATTACACATCAACCATTTTGCAAGATTTTTTTGTTTATAAAATTTAGCCCTTGTTTAGTACAAAAAATTTATCGCCCAGACAGTTATCAGCCATTACCGCCTTATTAGTTTCGCTACCTGTTGGGTTAGCATTTTTATGGCTAGAAAAAGTTTGGATTGGGTTGTTGGCATTGGCGATAATGTTTGGCTGGTCTTATGCTTTTGTGGCAATGGTGTTTGAATGGTTTATTTATCGTAAAATAAAGTTGATTTATAAGTTCATTTACCAAACCAAAGCCACCAAGCGGGAAGAAATGTATTACAAACACATCCTACCCAAAAAAAGCATTGGCCAGGTGAGTGAAGATGTGGAAAAATGGGCGGAGCAACGCAGCGCAGAAGTTGCACTATTAAAGCAAAATGAAGCCTACAGAAAGGAGTTTCTGCAAAACCTTTCTCACGAGTTTAAAACACCCATTTTTGCCATACAAGGTTATGTGGACACCCTGCTAAACGGAGCTTTGGAAAATCCAAAAGTGAACAGACGTTTCTTGGAAAATGCCTCTAAAAATGTAATCCGTATGGTAAGCCTCATTAATGACCTTGACGAAATATCAAGACTAGAAACGGGGGAACAACCATTGTACAAGCAAAATTTTGTGATTCAAGAGGTAATAAGGGATGTATTTGAAAGTTTATCTATCAACATTGCCGAACGAAATATTAAAGCAGACATTAAAAAAGGCTGTGAGCAATCGATTATTGTTTTTGCAGACAAAGAAAAAATTAGGCAGGTAATTAATAACTTAGTAATTAATGCTTCAAAGTACGGTAAGGAAAACGGTACCATCATTGCCAGTGTGTACAAAACCGATGAACAATACGTTTTGGTAGAGTTTAGTGATGATGGTATGGGCATTGCAGAGGAACATTTAGACAGAATATTTGAACGGTTTTTTCGAACTGACAGAGGCAGAAGTAGGGATATTGGTGGCACAGGTTTAGGTCTAGCCATTTGTAAACACATTATTGAAGCCCACAAACAAATTATGCACGTACGCAGTAAACTCACCGTTGGTACTACAATTGGATTTACACTTGAAGGAAAAAGAGAAGGGTAAAAATTTTCAAGGATCAAGGTGCAAAGAGTGAACATCATTTTTCATTGTTCCAGTTATTCCTAGCCTGTACGAATTAACCAATGATAATTGCCCTTCGAACAGCCATTTTTTTGTTGAGACTTTGCACGCAACGTCTGTATATGATGAACCATTCAAGCATTCCTGCTAATCCCAGATCTACAAGTACAAGATGATTTCTCTACTGAGGGGATAAGATTTTCTACTCTAAAAACGGCCTTATAGAGATGTTTAATGAGGAAATTACTACCACAGGTCACCATGAGTAGGTGCTTCAGTGGGAATTTTCTACCAAAAATGGCCTTTCAAGAATGCCATAGTGGGAATTTACAATTAAAAATGGCCATAAAAAGGAGCGGGTGCATAATAGTTTTTCACACCCATAATTTAAACCTCACCCCAACCCATCTCCACTGGAGAGGGAACTGGAATGTTTGCCGGGCAGTAATTACAAGATATTTTTTCACTTTGTTTATTTGGCGCATATAATTTGTTTTTCGGTAGTTAGTATTTATCAAAAATCAACAGCAATGCAGTTTGAAAAAGGAAAAGCGAAAAACTTTTATGCATCCATTTTAACTGGGATTAGGCGTTGCGTTTACTAGGGGGTGCAACTTTATCAAATTGCTAGTGTTGCTCTCTTGGCAGCAAAAGGAGCTATTTGCCTACATCTTAAGCCACTAATTGAAAATTGCTAGGTCTATAATCTTGAGAATACAAATAGTAGATAGTTTATTGATTTAACATTCATATCAATAAGTGCCATTTTGTCTTGAATAATCAATTTTAGTTTCAAAAAGCCTAAAAAATCGGTCGGATTGTCCGCTTGGACGCTCTTTTTGGGCATTTGAACGCTCTTTTTGGGCATTTGAATGCTAATTTTAGGCATTAAAATGGTGTTTCTGGGCATCAAAATGCTAAGGATGAGCAAAGGAACGCTACCAATGGGTAGCTAAATGCTCCGTGTTAGCAAAAGAAAACTATCTATTGGTATTCAATTGGTTTTAGAGTCTTTTTGGTGCATAAAATTTTTTTGCAGTTATTAGTTAAACCTCACCCCAACCACTCTCCGAAAGGCGAGGGGCAAAACGAAAAACTTTTATGCCCCCAAAGTGCGCCAATGGGAATTGTCTACCAAAAATGGCTTATTTACATTTGTAGATAAGCAATTCCGTTTTGGTTTGCCTTGTCTACAAGTTGTAGATAAGCATTTCTATTTTGGTTTGCCTTACCTACACATTGTAGACAAGCAATTCCATTTTGGTTTGGCTTGTCTACACGTTGTAGATAAGCATTTCCATTTTGGTTTGCCTTACTTACACGTTGTAGGATTCATTTTCAAATTTGAATGCCTTAGCTTAAAGCAATTGCACGCATTCCCAAATAAAGCATCCTTTGATTCATACCAATAAACATAGCATAACTGATTTTCCAAGCTCAAAACCATCACTTGTTGCTACATCCCAGAAATAAATACTTTACTCTGGTGTAAAATCAAAAAAGCCACACACAGCTATTTAACTGTTTGCGGCTTTTTTGATTTCAAACTTGCATGGCAATATTGAGCGACTAATCATTTACTACAAACGTGATCGCCTGCCTTACCCTATAATTAACAAAGCGTCCATTTTGAATGGCAGGAGTCCATAAAGGACCTTTTTTAATCACCCGAATAGCTTCTTCGGCTGTGCCATAATGAGGGTCGTTTTCAATGGCAATATTGCTGATTGCGCCATGTTTATCCACCACAAAAGATACGAAAACCGTGTATTTGCCTTCGGGTGCACCATTGTCTGCTGGTAATTGGTTGTTCAAGTTCTTTTCCAAAAACTTTACCCATGCGGCTTTCCCACCAGGAAATGCAGCTTCTACTTGTACAGATTCAAAAATGGTCTTTCCATCATCTTCTGGCGCACTAGGGGTTGCTACCGCTTGTGTGCCATCTTGAGGGTGAGGGTTGGCTGGCGGCAAATCAATGTCAGTATGAACACCTGTCCGGTTGGCATCACTGATCATATTCGTATTGAGCGAATCAATTTCAGGAGGAGGGTCTAGTACCAATTTATCGATAACAATCAAAGGCGTAGTGGATTTGATGGTAGCAACCTCTGGTGGAGCGGATTGTTTTTTTTGTGGTTTGGGAAGCTCCTGTTTAATCAGTTTTTTTTCTTCCTGATAATTGTCCAGTACAACATCTACGCTTGTAAGGCACTGAGTGTTTCTTTTTGCAAAAGCGTTCATGGCCCAGTGAATTAACAGAAAAGTGGTGGCCAATAAAATGGTCGTCAATAAAGCATACGTAACTCGTTTTGAGTAAGTTCTACGTAGGGCGTAAGCACCGTAAGCTTTGTTACGGTTCAAAAAAAGGATGTCTAAAGCATCGGCTGTAAGCGGCATTTTCGTTTCCATAATCGTTCATTTTTGTAGATGAGATATGGATGCTTTTAAATTCCATAAAAGCTTAGAAAATAAGTTGGGGATTTGCTATGGCTTAAAATCTGAGGGACTAAAATCAGCAGCATGATTTAATTGATATTCCGAATAGAATGCCACTGGGGAAATTCATCTTTAGGATAAATTTCTGTAAAAGTTATTAAGAAGTTTCCATTTGATTCAGATATGAAGGGGGATGATACAATGACTAGGCTTTAAAAAAGCAATGACCAAGGGGCATTTTTGAGATTTTTTTGAATTCAATATTTAACTGGATTTTTATTATAGTTCGTGTCATTAGAGCGAATGCGCCAATCAACCCAATTGACAATATAGGGTAAACGATCATCGCCATTCGTGAATTAGTGGCAATATCTCAGAATGACTCGTTTCTTAGTGAGACATGCGAGTGCTTTGGGGTAAAAAACAAGTAGATTGTCATTTTTTGAGATTTTTCTGAATTTAATATTTAACTGGATTTTTATTATAGTTCGTGTCATTAGAGCGAATGCGCCAATCAACACAATTGACAATATAGGGTAAACGATAATCGCCATTCGTGAATTAGTGGCAATATCTCAGAATGACTCATTTCTTAGTGAGACATGCGAGTGCTTTGGGGTAAAAAACAAGTAATTGAGTGAAGAATAGGCCACCGGCTAATCAGGCCATTTTAACCAATAGTAAGATGTAGTGCCGTTTATTTTTTTACGTATAAATTTGAAACTTTATTGCCCAGTTTACACCCTCCAAACGATTGCTTTATGGATTATAATAAACGACTTTTTGACTGCATTACCCATCAACTCACTCATTTCCCTAAAAATGATATGTTGTGTGCAAAACTGGAGGGCAAATGGCATCCTTACAGCACTCAGGAGATTCAAAACATGGTGCAATTAATGAGTGCGGGACTCCTACAGCTAGGCATTAATGGAGGTAACTTGCCAGTGGAGGGCGTAGATAAAATTGGCATCATTAGCAATAATAGACCCGAATGGTTGATTACCGATATGGCTGTTCAGCGTTTAGGTGCAGTCTTAATACCCATTTACCCCACCACCAATCCCGCAGAAATCGCTTTTATCTTAAATGATGCACAAGTAAAAATGATGTTCGTGAGTGATGCAGACCTCTTTGAAAAAATTCATGGTCTGCGCCACCAAATCCCTGCTTTGCAACAGGTTTTTTGCTTTAATGAGATACCCAATGCACCCCACTGGACAACCCTTTTTCGGGCCGTTACTCCCGAGCTGCTAGAAAAAGCCAACACAATAGCCGATACCATACTGCCCCAGCAAGTGGCCACCATCATTTACACCTCTGGTACTACTGGTACCCCTAAGGGTGTAATGCTAAGCCACAGTAATATCTACGCAAACCTGATGATGAGTAAGGACAGTTTTCCTTTTGAGGACGCACCCCAGTCCAAAGTGTTGAGCTTCCTGCCCCTCAACCACATTTTTGAAAGGATGGTTACCTACATCTATCTCTTTAGTGGCATAAGTATTTATTATGCGGAAAGTTTGGAAACAATTGGCGACAATCTCAAAGAGGTAAAACCCAATGGATTCACCACAGTTCCCCGCTTATTGGAAAAAGTATTTGAAAAAATAATGGCCAAGGGTGCTGAGTTATCAGGCATCAAAAGAAAACTATTCTTCTGGGCTGTAAAACTTGGCGAACGCTACGATAACCAATCAACAGGTAGTGTTTGGTATCAGTTCCAATTAGCCCTTGCTAATAAACTAATTTTTGGCAAATGGCGCGAGGCACTGGGGGGCAATATCAGCTTTATTGTAACGGGTGGTGCTGCTTGCCAAATTAAACTACTCCGAATATTTTCTGCGGCTAAAATTCCTATTTATGAGGGGTATGGCCCCACAGAAAACAGTCCTGTAATATGCGTAAACAGGAAAATAGGTAGCCTAAAGTTTGGCACAGTAGGGCCACCACTAAACGGCTTACCCGTAAAACTTGCCGAGGACGGTGAAATATTGGTTAGTGGCCCCTGCGTTATGCAAGGCTATTACAAACGCCCGGATTTAACAGCAGAAGCCATCATTGATGGTTGGTTGCATACGGGCGATGTGGGTGTGTGGGATGATGGAAACATCAAAATAACCGACCGAAAGAAAGAATTATTCAAAACCAGTGGAGGCAAATATGTAGCCCCACAGCCTATTGAAAACAAGCTAAAAGAAAGCCCTTATATCGAGCAGGTTATGGTAATTGGGGCAGAAAAAAAATTTGTAGGGGCTCTGATTGTACCCGCTTTTGCCATGTTAAAAAAATGGGCTGCTTCCAAAAGCATTGCCTTTTCTTCAAACGAAGATTTAATTAAAAACCCGCTGGTTACTGCACAGTATCAGATTATTGTGGGGCAGTATAACCAACAATTTAACCATGTGGAACAAATTAAAAAATTAGAATTGTTGCCCCAAGAATGGAAAGTAGAAACGGGCGAGCTAACCCCCAAAATGAGTATTAGACGTAAAGTAATCATGGAAAAATACAAAGCTGCGGTGGATAAAATTTATGCAGAGTAAGGGAATGTCAGCATCAATTGCTACGTCCTATTTTCCCAATGCATTGTAAGCCAACCACTTGCGGTGCATAAAAGTTATTCGTTTTGCCCCTCGCCTTTCGGAGAAGGGTTGGGGTGATGTTTAACTAATGACTGCGAAAAACTTTTATGCACCCACCATTCATGCAACAAACGCATTGCCACCGAATACCTTTATTTTCGGCTGCTCACTTTGGTACTCAAAACCAACTATTTTTTTATGACCTACACCACCCCCAATAGCATCCGCGGCAATTATGTAGATGTTTTTAATGAAACCATATTTCCTGCCGAAGTGGTATTTCTTAATGGAAAAATAGAACAAATCATTCCGCTTGATATGCCTTGTTCTGGCTATATCCTCCCCGGGTTTATCGATAGTCATGTGCATGTGGAAAGCAGTATGCTCATCCCCTCAGAGTTTGCTAGGTTGGCGGTAACCCACGGCACTGTGGCCACTATTAGCGATCCACATGAAATAGCCAATGTATGCGGGATTGAAGGCGTTCAATACATGATTAACAATGGAAAACAAGTACCCTTTAAGTTTTATTTTGGTGCGCCAAGCTGTGTACCTGCCACCATTTTTGAAACCGCAGGTGCTTCTATTGACAGTACACAAGTAGCTCAACTGTTGGCATTGCCTGAAATTGTGTACTTAAGTGAAATGATGAACTTTCCTGGTGTACTTAATCAAGATGAAGAAGTGATGCGGAAAATTGAAGCCGCACATGCACTGGGCAAACCGGTGGATGGACACGCTCCCGGACTACGTGGCGAATTGGCCAAACAATATATTGATGCAGGCATATCTACCGACCACGAATGTTTTACTAAGGAGGAAGCCTTAGATAAATTGGGGTATGGTATGAACATCCTTATCAGAGAAGGCAGTGCCGCTAAAAACTTTGAGGCACTCATCGATTTACTGCCAGATTTTTCTGAAAAAATAATGTTTTGTAGCGATGATAAACATCCCGATAGCCTAGTAGAAAACCACATTAACCACCTCTGCGCCCGTGCAGTGGCAAAAGGGATCAATGTTTTTCAGGTGTTAAGGGTCGCATGTGTTAATCCTGTGTTGCATTATCAACTTCTGGTTGGTCTCCTCCGAGTTGGCGATGCTGCTGATTGTATTGTGGTAGATAATCTAGAAGATTTTAAAGTAAAAGCCACCTATATCAACGGCAAATTAGTGGCCGAAAATGGGATTTCTTTCATTCCCTCTGTGGCAGCCACTCCCATCAACCAATTCGATTGTTTGCCAGTTACCCCAGCACAATTACAGATAAAGCCCGCTGAGTATCCCACTCAAAACGGTCTTATTGCTGTTATAGAAGCTTTAGAAGGCCAACTGATTACCAACAAACTATGGCTACCCGCCACTTTTTCTAGCGATTATCTGGTAAGTAATTCGGACACAGATGTGTTGAAAATTGTAGTGGTTAATAGATATCACCCAGCACCCGTAGCCATTGCGTTTATTAAAAACTTTCAACTAACGCAAGGCGCCATTGCCAGTTCGGTAGCGCATGATAGTCACAATATAGTAGCAGTAGGTGTATCAGATGAAGCTTTAGCGGCAGCCATTAACTTGGTGATTGAGCAAGGTGGTGGGGTAGGTGCAGTTGCTAACGATAGTAATAACCAGCAGGTGCTAGGCTTACCAGTAGCTGGATTAATGAGCCTGAATAATGCGTATGAGGTTGCTACAGCCTACACAGCCATCGATCAATTTGTGAAACAACAATTGGGTAGCACCCTCGTTGCTCCCTTTATGACACTGAGTTTTATGGCATTACTAGTTATTCCCCATTTAAAATTGAGCGATAAAGGTTTATTTGACGGTGATACCTTTTCTTTTCTGTAGATATTTTTAATAACCCAAAAACATGACTACTTGTACATCCCCACATACCATTCTTCCCAGTGAAAGATGGAAAATAGTATATGGAGTCTTTTTTAGTAAAGTAGTTGCCACAAATTCAGCAATCAGGAAGTGGGTATAATTTTATGATACACACATACCACTTAATACTTGACACCTAAAACTTATAACTTACAACTTATAACTTACAACCTACTCATGATCAGATTCAACAAAAGCGATTTTCTTAACAGTAAGGTACTAGCGACAATTGTAATTAGTCTAATTAGCTTTCTTACGAACACCTTAAATGCACAAATTCTAAGTGAGAATGTACATCGAATTGTATTTTTAGGCAATAGCATCACTTATGCCGGCGGCTATGTAAACGACGTGGAAGCCTATTTCCTAAGCAAGCACCCCGAATTGCAAATTGAATTTATAAATGTGGGTCTCCCCAGCGAAACGGTAAGTGGTCTCTCAGAACCCAAACATGCAGGTGGAAAATATCCCCGCCCCGATTTACACGAACGCTTGGCAAGGGTGCTTTCCCTCACCAAACCCGACTTAGTATTTGCCTGCTACGGCATGAACGATGGCATTTACCTGCCATTTGACAGCTCCCGATTCCAGCTTTTCAAGAAAGGCATTCAATGGCTGCACCAGCAAGTAGAAGAGTCCGGTGCAAGAATAGTACACGTAACCCCACCTGTGTATGATGAATTAAAAGGAAAAAAAATAGGTTACGCTGCCGTGTTAGACAAATACGCAGACTGGTTGTTAGCACAGAAAAAAGCCGCAAAATGGGAAGTGGCAGATGTGCATTACCCAATGAAAAACTACTTAGAAGCACACCGAAAAATTGACAGCACTTTTGGTGTTGATGGCTTTGCTCTGGCCGCTGATGGCGTACACCCTGGCGAAGTGGGTCATTGGATAATGGCCAAGAGTATTTTACTTTATCTAGGTCAAACTGCTGTGGCCAAAGCCGCAGATATCATGTCGGCATTAGACCCAGAAAGGGGTGAACGACTTATGAAGCTGGTAGCTACTCGTCAAGCCACCATGAAAGATGCTTGGCTTACCGCAAGTGGCCACATTCGCCCTGGCATGAAAATTGGACTCCCCCTAGATGAAGCCAAAACAAAAATAGCCGACCTCACCGCAGAAATTAAAGAACTCATCCAACGATAACTAATAAGTCTCCACCAACTAACCACTAACCACTTCTCACCACCCACTTCTCACTAACAACTAACAACTAACAACTAATTTTATGTCTACCCCAAATAAATTCACCGCTAACATACTATTAGCCGACGATGAAGAAAATTTGCACGATACCCTCAAGCTCAATTTAGAGCTAGAAGGTTATACGGTAACCAGTGCCTACAACGGCACACAAGCACTAGAAGCCATTGCCAACGAACATTTCGACTTAGTAGTCTTAGACGTAATGATGCCCGAAGTAGATGGCATAACCGTAGCCGAAACCATGCGTATTAGCAATTTGGATACACCCATTTTAATGCTCAGTGCCAAAAATGCTAGTGCCGACCGAGTATTGGGGTTAAAAAAAGGAGCCGATGACTACCTCACCAAACCCTTTAACCTCGAGGAATTATTACTAAGGATTGATAAATTAATTATCAAAGGCAAAAAGCTGAACGATAGGGAAAGCATTGGCAACAGTTATCAATTTGGCGGTAACACCATCGATTTTGCAGGGCAAACAGCCACCACCCACGACGGCAAAACCGTGGAATTAAGTAAAAAAGAAACGATGTTGCTAAAAATACTCATCGAAAACAAAGGCGAAGTGGTAACCCGCGAAAAAATACTACAAGTAGTTTGGGGCTATCAAGTTTACCCATCCTCACGCACTATCGACAATTTCATCCTCAACTTCCGAAAACTATTTGAACAAGAAAGTCATAACCCCCAATTTTTCCAGTCCGCCCGCGGCGTTGGATATAAGTTTATGGACAGCTAAAATGGTTGGTTGCTTGGGTTTCATAAGTAAATAGATTATCATGAACTCAACTCAACCACAAAACATAAAGTCCGCAGGGCATCTCGCTTAAACTGATTAAAGGGATTTCCGAATCCCTTCGCTTTCGGTTCATTTGCCTACCACTATTTCATCAAAGGCCACTTGGGCAATACAAAATGGTACTTACAGATGAGTAAATGCAAGTGATCTATCTAGCTGCTACTTTTGAGGTTTCTGTAGTTAAAGATTTTAACGATTAGTATGCACGAGCTACAAGCTCGCGCTAGCTGGGCAAACAATTGTTACTAGCCTAGGTGTAACAATAGCAAGCACGAGTGCTTTAAATCAATTAGACGATAAAGAAGGCGCAATTACCACCATCACTAACAATAATATGACTCCTTTAAGTGGTTTGTTAAATAACAAACTTGGTGGATCGAGTTGCCCACAGGCAAGCTTAAACATCTTATTTTTTGACGAACGCTTTGTTTTTCTACCCAATCAAAGCAAGGTGCTGCCTATTTCCACTGCTGGGGAGCAAACAGCAAGCAATGGACAAGGCGATGAGCTAGACCTTAGCAATATCGTAGCCCCTAATAATGGTTATGCCTTTGTATATGTGAGTAATGCAAGTAATATTGATGTTTATTTCGACAACCTGCAAATAACCCACGACAGAGGGCACCTGATAGAAGAAAACCACTACTATCCATTTGGGTTAAAAATGGCCCCAATCTGTAGCCAAAAATTTCCTGACCCTACCGAAGGTCACCTAAAAAACAACAATCAATACAACGACAAAGAGGTAGATGATGAAGGCGGCTTAAACTGGATAGACTTTGGTTTCCGAAACTACGACCCACAGATAGGGCGTTTTGTACAAATGGATCCCTTAGCAGATAGTTATGAGCATCAATCCATGTATTGCTATGCCTCCAACAATCCAGTAGATTTTGTAGATGTGGATGGCTTAGGTATAGAAATTGGAGGCATCTTTGATGGCATCAAATCGCTCTTTTCCAAAGCAGGAGAACTAGGCTGTCCATCAAATGTTGAAGGAGGGGGAGGCAGTGCAGGAGGTAGTTTTCTGGGAGAAGTGGGGAAGTATGCCGGCCCTGCAGTAAGTATTAGTATTGCGATTTATGATGAAGTACAGTTTTTAATGGATTAAAAGCACTACTAGAGAATGTTGGGAATTATTGTGGGCAGTGGGCGGCTAATGAAGCTGGGAATAAAAGACAATCCCCTTGTGTTGAAAATGTCATACCAGAATCTGCTTTCGTTCCTTATGTAAGTAATAAAACACAATGTTTTGTGGTAGCAAGAAAAATTATGAATAATATAGGATATACATTTGGCGGTTATGATAAAGCAGGGGTGAATTACTATCATTCATATAGTATAGAAAGAGGGTATGATAATGCTAGCACAAAAAAAGGTGTTGATTATATAATTGAACAATTGAACAGAGGGATTCCTCTATTGGTAGCAGTTCAAGCTAAAATTAATCCTAAAAAACAAAAGGATAATACCGATAAAACAACTACGCATGCAAATATTATAATTGGTTATGGTGAAGACAAAATAGGCACCTTTTTTCGGTTTTTGAACACAGGTAGGGGAACTTGGAAAGAAGCTACAAATGAAGAGAATAGGTACTATTTCGATAATGAATATGGTCTTTACTTATATTCGAACCCTGTTCATCGTGTGACTAATATTAGAATAACGTATAAATTAAAATAAGATGAAAAAGGTTTTTTTATTATCAATTTTATTTACGCTGAACATGTATAGTGTAAAATCTCAAGCAGTTTGCTCGCCAAATGAGTTGAAACAAATTGCCGTGTCTTTCTTAAAATGGTATTTCCAAAAATTGGAAGAAACTGACTTTGATTTTGATATTGTCAAAAATTGGGATACCCTTCCAAAATCACCTAAAAAAATCTATCGTATTAATTTTAATGAAGTTGATAAATATATAAAAGCATTAAAATCATCAGGTTTTTTATCTGATACATATCTCCGGAGTGTGCTAAAATATCATAAAATACAAGACTCAATATTTGTAAAGTATCAACAATATGAGGACATTCCTATCGGATGTGGGTCAGACCTTGTATTGCAGAGAATGGAAATAGATGAAAATGATAAAAAATTGGAAAATCCGTTGATTATTAATCATGAAATAAATGATAGGATTAGTACAATAGAACTTAAGTTTACTAACAACTTAAGACTAATGAAATTTTATTTCGAAAAATGTGAAAATAAATGGTTAATCTCACAGATAAATGAACCTTTAGATACAAAGTTAGAATATCATCCTATTGATGCTGACAGTACACAAAAGTATAAACCGAGACCCGTAAGGATAGCGTTTCGAATAGTAAATGGCAAAAAGGAAATGATAATCTTGAAAAATAAATCGAAAACGGAACTAAAAAAAAAGAAAAAAAATGAAGCACACTGATATCAATCTAGCCCAGCTAGCGCGTCCAAGCTGGCGCACGTCAATTCAAAAGCCCAGCTAGCGCATTCTATGTCAAAAACCAAATTTTAAGATACATATTTTAGAGTATTAACATAAGGAGTACCCGCTACCGCACGTCATATAAACTCGCTGCTACTGCACCGTGCCGCGTGTGGCTTCGCTAAAATGATACCCCGCCAAGAACAAAAACGGGATTACATACACTATAATCCTGTTGTTTTGGACTTTGTTACATAACCCCAACATTGGAAGTATAGCAGTGCCTGCTAGTGGCATTGATAATATTGGGGGCAAGGGGATGCTTGAAATTGATTTTCTTTAACCATTTTATATTCTTATGAACCGTAGTGAAGCCACGCTTGAAAAATTTGCGATAGCAGCGAAGATTGTAGCGAAGTGGTAAGGACGTACGGTATCGTGGGTTTATAGATTTGCCCCAACTTATGTCAGTGCTGTCAACACGATATTGTAATTTTAAAATATTAAGTATTACTATAGCAATAGGGTATTTATTTCAAGCCTTTTTTCATTTGGTAGTGTAGGTGCAGCATGGGCAAGTCGTTCGTTTTCTTTTAATACTATCTTTAAAATAATATTATGAATATTATTAGTGGTTTATTGGCGAAGCTATTTGATACTTTAAAATTTGCAGATTCGCCATTGATTGATTATTTCAATGATGGAATTACAATTCCAGATATTGATAATATTTTAATTGGGGTTAACTTAGATTTTCCAAAAGAATTTTATGAGTTGTATATGTGGAAAAACGGAATTGATCTGAGAAGAGCTCAAGATGCAAGGATTGATATAGATTTAATTCCCTTTGGAGTTTTTACATCATTGCAGCATTCAATTGAAATGTATAATATAGGAAAAGACAACTATTGGAGTGCAAATCTGTTTCCATTACTTGATTCGATTATCGGCGAAATATTTTTAATTGACTGTGATAGAAAATCCCCAACTTATAAAATGATATTTTTTTATTCTATCTCAATTCTTGATTTTGATACGATTATCACTGCTTTTGATACTATTGAAAGTTTTTTAAAAACAGCGATTGAAGCGTACCAGGAACAGGTTGTTTTTTATGCAAGTTCCGAAACTGATGAATGCTTTAAAATATATAATCAAATAGGAGAGAAGTATAACCCGAATTCTAGATTGTGGAGAATTTATAAAGAAAATCCGTAGAGGTTTGACATAAGCATAATTTGAAATGAAAAAATAGGTCGTGCATCATTTACTCTTGGCGAAAGTGTGCCGTGAATCAAACTTTTAAACGGAGTGATTCAAAAGTTTAAATGTCGGATAAAAGAGGATAGTAGGTCTACCCCGCTGCTGCGGGTCAAAACTTGTTGTAGCAGAAACTCACCCACGCTGGTGTACTTCAAATCATATTGTTGCAGTGACTCGCTTCCCGCACTCGTGCCGCGTCTGGCCTCGCTAACATGATACACCCCAAAGAACAAAAGCAAGATTACCTACGCAACAATCCTCCTGTTGTTTCAGGCTTAGTAACAAAGCCTCTACATTGGAAATACAGTAATGCCATTGATTATTTTGGTGGCGAGGGTATGCTTGAAATAATTTTTCTTTGACCATTTTATATTCGTATAAACCGTAGCGAAGTCACATGTGAAACACGTGTGGCAGCGAGGAAGAATTATTAATTGACTTTGGCAAAAAAAATGCAATGAGTTTAAATGAAAAGCAGTTTTATGAATTTGATTTGCTTAATAAGATATTGTCAAATGCAACTATAGTTACAATGACAATTCACTTTAGCAGTATCGATAGGTATGTTAATATAGAATTTTCAATAAATTTTAGAAAGGATTACAGTTATTTGCGTGTTTTAGTTAAAGATTTAATTACTGTTTCTATTAACCAAAACCTCGATTCCATTAATCAACAATTGCATGCCTATAAATTTTTTTTTGATGGCGATTGTTATTATCTATCACTTGATCCTGATGAAATGAATAGCCTTATTTCAGAGGATGATCAAGATGTTTTTATTTTTAGAAAACTCGAAGCGATAATTATATAAGTGGGTTTTTCAAAACATAATATAATAGAGTGTTTTTTCCCGCTAGTGCAAGCTTGATTATGTCGCAGCTACCACATTTCAAATCAACTCGCTGCTCCCACACCCGTGCCTTTCGGCTTCGCTCAGATAATTCCCCACCAAAAACAAAAGCGAGATTACATACACTATAATCCTGTTGTTTCGGGCTTTGTAACAGAGCCTCAACATTGGAAGTATAGCAGTGCCATTGATTAGTTTGGTAGCAAGTGTATGCTTGAAATTTCGACCATTTTATATTTTTTGTATAAACCGTAGCCAGGCCACTCTAGATACACATGCCAGCCCAGCGAAGATTGTTGCGAAGGGGAATGTACTTGTGGTATTGGGTTGTATTGTATTGTAAAAGAATTAGACACCATTCGTGCATTAGTGGCAATCACTCCACAATGGTTTATTTCATAGATGGATATGTTTAGTTCGTTTCTGTTTTATTTCACCCATCGCCCATGTAGGTACAATAAAAAAACGTCTTTAACAATTTACCCTCCTACCATTTTGGGTAAGAGAAATTATTAAAGACGTTGAGAAGTCGCTGTATTATTCGGTCGCAGCATTAAGCTCCTTTAGGGCCTTTACCCT
>JAIXOJ010000208.1 GCA_027486835.1 Chitinophagaceae bacterium | reverse complement strand
GGTCAGGCACCACAAGGAAATGCTATGTGTCCACTCGAAAATGGTCAGGCACCACAAGGAAATGCTATGTGTCCACTCAAAAATGGTCAGGCACCACAAGGAAATGCTATGTGTCCACTCAGAAATGGTCGGGGACCACAAGGAAATGCTCGGGAACCAGGTTCTCAGGCTTAAAACATTGGGCTTGAACTATTTTCTAGCAGGCCTATTACTTGATTATTCCGTTACCCTTCAATTTCAGGGAGTTACTTACTTATTTGTCTTGGACAATTAGCTGCTTTTTTTGGTGACCGATGGTTATTGAGAGAGACTTGTTGTATTAATGGGGGGCATCAACACAAAGCCCCGACTAACTTACCAATTAGTCGGGGCTTTGTATTTGGAAGAAAAGGTGCTGGAATGCAACGCCTTTTCTATTTGGTGTGGTGATGAATGATTAGCGTTCTAGCCAACTCAATTTTTCTGGTCCGATGTCAGTTTCTTTAAAACTATAAGACCAATTTCTGCCTCGTTTTATAACTTTTTCTGTTCACCCGCTTCGGTAACATCTTGCGCAGCGTAAGTATTTCCGCTGGCTTCGCAAGTACTTACGCTGGCTTTGTAAGTACTTCCGATGGTTTCGTGAGTACTTCCGCTGGTTCCGTGAGTACTTCCGCTGGTTTCGTAAGTGCTTACGCTGATTTCGTGAGTGCTTACGCTGGTTCCGTGAGTGCTTCCGCTGATTCCGTGAGTGCTTCCGCTGGTTCCGTGTGTACTTCCGCTGGTTCCGTGTGTACTTCCGCTGGTTCCGTGAGTACTTACGCTGGCTTCGGTAGTGCTACTGTTGGCTTCCCTAAACGGATAATTAGATATTCAAAGTCTCATAAGCGCATCTTCTAGAGCAAATACACCTCGATCCATGTCTGCTGCTCGCAATATTTACGACCCAAAACGGCCTCATTTCCAAGCTCCCCCCAATGGAAAGAGCTATGAAATTCCAAATATCAATTTAGGCGAGTTGCGCTAGACTATCATTTCCCCCAGCACTGGCCAAACTTGCCATGCTGACCCCTTTTTTATCACTCCACCCCCTTTTTTGCTAGAAAATGATGGGGTTTTAGCAAAAATGTCCCAAATGACCTACAAGATTGGCCAGAATGACCCTAATGCATTTCATCAGATTACTACAGTTTTGCAGCACCAACTACTACAGATGGCAGGTTCGCTAATAAAGCCTAGCATTATCGCACCAAATAACCCAATGCCATAGCCCTTTTTAAGCTTTCTCCTACCTCTATAAATATGTACTCCATTATTGAAAAGCACTTGAAACTGCTTGGCCCTACTTTGATTGCTTATTGCGGATAAGCCGTTCCTGCATCATGAGCACTATTTGAATTATTAATAAAAATCAAAACACCCAATTATGGTTTTAGATACCTCGTAGCCTCGCAGTAACACAAATGATAGTTTCTTCTTTTTAATGTTTCCTAGTATTTATTTTTTTAAATTCATTTCATTATTTATGGTAAAGCAATTTCGCTTTCTTTCATGTTTGCTGCACAATGGCAACAATGGTTTCTCGGATATGCAAAAACAAAGCGTGTCGAGATTTTTAGGTGTATTTGTAGTGGTGCTTTTTATGTTGATAGGAGAAGCCCATTCCCAAACACATGTTTATTTTGGAACTGGTTGGGGTAGTGGTACAGGCGGGCTGGCTATAGATCCTTCTGACAATTTATATGCTAGTAATACCGAGGTTAACGCTATAAGAAAGAAAACCCCATCTGGTTTTTTTTCGAATTTTGTAACCTCTGGGTTAAGCAGCCCAACCGCAATGGCTTGTGATGCATCGGGCAACCTTTATGTATGCAATTCAAACTATATTTCAAAAATAAATAGCACAGGTTCTGTATCTTCCTTTGTATCATTAACCAACAGACCTGTTGGATTAACCTTTGACAATTCTGGTAATTTATATACCCTCAATGGAGCAAATGCCAATAACATTTTGAAGGTTTCCAGCACTGGTTCAGTCTCCACTTTTGTTAGCTCTGTAACCTCGAATAATTGTGTGGATATTACCTACGATAAAAAGAGTAATAATTTCTATGCAACTGACGGAGCGAATATTTATAAAATCAGCAGTACTGGTGTTGTTACAACCTTTGTTAGTGGATTGCAAAGCTTACAAGGATTGACATGTGATACATCAGGCAAAGTATATGCTTCATGTTACCCCTGGAATTCTAGGCTTAGTTACAACCAGAATCGTTTGTTGGAAATATCTCAAAGTGGTTTAGTAATAAATACGATTTACGATTTTATAGATTTTGCAAGCCCATATATCCGCGACCAAAGGTGTATGACTTTTGATAAGTATGGAAATCTTTTACAGGCTAATTATGGGTCAGGTTATATATCAAAAATGGTATACAATCCTCCAGTTGCTCCAACCATTGGTACTTTTAATGACGTAACAAAAAACTTTGGAGTTGCTCCATTTGGTCTTACTCCACCAACTTCAAACAGTTCAGGTGCTTTTACTTATACCAGCAGCAATACTTCGGTAGCAACAATAAGTGGTAGTACTGTAACGCTAGTAGGGGTTTGTACATCCACGATAACTGCAACACAAGCAGTAGCAGAAAATTATACATCAGGTACAGCCACTGCTACCTTAACAGTAAACCCTCCTGTTCCTACTATCGGGACACTTAGCTTGCCCAGTGTCAATGCAAGTTCTACTTCTTTTACGTTAACTGCCCCCACTTCCAATAGCAGCAGTCCCTTTACCTATGCTAGCAGTAACAATACGGTAGCTACCATTTCTGGGAATACAGTAAACATTCTTGGACCAGGAACAACCACTATCACTGCTTCACAGGCTGCCAATGCGTCTTTTTCTGCTGGCAGTGTGTCTGCAGTGCTTTCTGTTTCAAATTGTATTGCTTATAATCCAAGCAACATTGTAGTCAGTAATTTTATAAGCAGTTTTAATGGGACCTATATTCCTAATGGACTATATAACGGTCTTCCCGTTTGGGTTTTAAATGGCAGTTCCAATGTTGGAATCAGATATCAAAATGGAGTCTGGGCAATCGTTGGGATTAGTAATGCTTTTATATTCAGTAGTAGTAGTAGCGGCTCTACTTCCTTTTTTCCAACTACAGGATGGTCTCCTTGGGTTTCTGGATTTGGGTCATTTACACCTGCATTTTCCGGTGGGGTGGGTACGCTGGCCACTAAATCTGTTGTGGTAACGCCTGTTATTTCATGATCAACTTCTGGTTGTACAGGTACAAAACTTACTGCTTCTGGCGGTACCAGCTATTTATGGAGCGGTGGTCACAATACTACGGCTGCTACTGATTCGTTTTCTGTTAGTGGTACTTATACGGTTACTGCAACCGATGCCACGGGCTGTAAAGGCACTGCAAGTACTACGGTTACTATTAATCCATTGCCTACAATAACCATAGCTGGTAACACTTCAGGTTGCGGTAGTGTAACGCTTACTGCTTCGGGCGGCTCGTCTTATGTTTGGAATGGGGGAAGCAATACCACTTCTGCAACCAATACAATGACTTCGGCGGGAAATTATCAAGTAACTGGTACAGATGCAAACGGCTGTTAGGGTACAGCCAATACATCGGTTACCATGTTGACCCCACTTGTGCCTTCGGTATCAATAACGGCCAGTTCCAATCCTTCAACTGCTGGTTCTTTTGTGTTCTACAATGCCACACCTACTAACGGTGGCAGCAATCCCACTTACCAATGGTATGTTAACAATATTGCCATTGCAGGACAAACCACCAACTTCTATAGCTACATGCCTACTAATGGCGATGTGATAAAAGCGGTATTGATAAGCAACGAATCTTGTGTTACGACAGCTACTGCCACCAGCAATACCATCACCATGAACATACCGCTTGTTGCACCGTCTATACTCTACTTTGCTGTTTCTTCAAATACTTACGGCGACGCTTCCCCTGTTACCTTATCAGCCCCCGGATCTAATAGTACAGGTGCTTTCACTTTTACAAGCAGCAATCCCGCCGTTGCAACAGTTAGCGGCAATTTGTTAACAATTGTAGGTGCAGGTAGCTCTACGATTACCGCTACCCAAGCTGCTGCCGGCAACTATACCAATGGTTCGGTTACTTATAACTATACTGTTTTTAAAGCACTACCCGTTTTTGGGACCTTCGGCAATATCACAAAAACTTTCGGAGATCCTTCCTTTACCTTAACACCGCCTACTTCTAATAGTCCAGGTGCATTTACCTACGTAAGTAACGACACAAACATTGCAAAAATCAATGGCAATGTAGTCACAATCGTAGGGGTTGGAACAACAAGCATAGCAGCCATCCAAGCTGCTACCAATAATTATTATGGAGGTTCTGCTTTCTCTACATTAAAAGTAAATTGTGCACCAGTTACACCATCGATTGTCTTAGGGGCTAATTCCAATCCAACTACAGGCGGGTTGACGGTTTATTTCTATACAACACCTACTAACGGAGGAACTTCACCTACCTATCAATGGTATAAAGGCAACACGCCAATTGCAGGGGCAACCAGCAACTTCTATACTTACGTACCATACGATGGCGATGTAATAAAAGTAGTAATGACCAGCAATGCGTCATGCCTAACGACCACAACTGCTACTAGTAATGCCATTACCATGAGCGTTACACCTGTATCGCCTGGTATCAGTTTCAATCCTGGGTTCAATTACTATACGGATGCTTCTCCTAAAACCTTGAAAGCAACCTCCCCAAGCTCAGGTGCATTTACATACACTAGCAGCAATCCTGCGGTTGCAACCATCAATGGAGATCAGTTAACGATTGTAGGAGCAGGTGTATCGCTCATCACAGCTACGCAAGCTGCATCGGGTTATTATACAGGTGAATCACGTTCTGTGAGTTATAGTGTATTTCAAGTAAGTCCAACAATTGGTGTTTTCAATAGCATCACCAAAACTTTTGGCGACGCTCCGTTTACTATAACGCCTCCAACCACCAATAGCCCAGGAGCGATAAGTTACTCAAGTAGCGATAACAATGTTGCTACTGTCAACGGCAATCAAATAACAATCGTTGGTGTAGGTACTGCAACTATTTATTATAACCAAGCTGGTACCACTAATTTCTTCTCAGGGTTTACCAATACTACCTTGACTGTAAATTCTGCGGCACCAACCATTACTTCCTTCTCACCTGGCTTAGCATGCCCAGGCACAACCGTCACCATTACAGGTACTAATTTCACAGGAGCAACTGCTGTAACCATTGGTGGCATAGCGGTTAGTTCGTTCAATGTGGTGGACGCAACCACTATTACTGCTGTTGCAGGCACTACTGCTAATGGTACTATTGCAGTAACCACAAGTGGCGGCTCGGTTACAAGTACAGATGCGTTTGCGTCTGCCGCAACAAGCAGTACTACCACCATTTCCAATTGCGGTAGTTTAACTTGGAACGGAACTACTTATACAACAAGTGGTACTTACACCAAAACTTTGGTGAACTCGGCGGGTTGTGATAGTGTTGCTACTTTGGTGTTGACCATTCCTGCTGAGGTTACGGCAAGCATCAGCCCTGTGGCAAGTGTTTGTAGCAACAGCTCGGTAGCATTAACTGCCACTTTGAGCGAACCCAACAAGGCTTGGATTGAGTGGAGCAATGCCAACGGAGTAATTAAGACTGTGAACAGTGGCGAGCAAGTAATGGTAAACCCAACAACTACTACAATTTATACGGCAACTGTAAAAACAGAATATATCTATAATTATACAGGAAGCAATCAAACCTACACAGTGCCCAATGGTGTAACATCAATAAACGTAGAATTATACGGAGCAGCAGGACAAGGGTTGAGTTCTGGCAGGGAAGGAAAAGGCGGTAAAGTTTCAGCAACACTTGCAGTAACTCCGGGCGATGTTTTAAACCTCAATGTTGGTAGTATAGGTGATTTTTTCACTAACACTAGTTCTGGAGCAAGTGATATAAGAATTAATAGTACAGATCTGAACAATAGAGCCATAGTAGCAGGTGCTGGCGGAAGTCTTGGTTTCAGTTATTTTGGAGATGCAGTTTCTGGCGGCGACGGTGGTGGACTAATTGGTCAATCTGGAGGTACAGGACTATCTGGTAATGGTGGAACGCAAACAGAAGGTGGTTCCACTGGTACAGATGGAGACGCTGGCGGTAGTTATGGTAGCTTTGGTAAGGGCGGTGTTCAATCTTTTAATTATGTTGTTGATTTTGAGGATAATACTACTCAAGTTTATTCAGCAGGTGGAGATGGATATTATGGTGGTGCTTCGGGTAATGCCATCCAATATAATGGATGGTCGTATGATATTGCAGCAGGCGGCGGCGGCGGCGGTAGCAGCTATACAGATCCTGCAGTTTGTAGCAATGTGGTGCATACACAAGGAGCCAATAGCGGCAATGGGTTTATTAAAATTAGCCTTAGTACGGTTTGTCCTGGACCAGCGCAAACTGTTGTGGTAAATGTAAACCAACCAACAACAAGCAGCACCACGGTAAGCAACTGCGGTAGCTACACTTGGAATGGCACTACTTATTCAACAAGCGGCACTTACACCAAAACAGGTTTGACCAATGCAGCAGGTTGTGATAGCACGGCAACTTTGGAATTGACCATTAACCAACCAAGCACTAGCAGCACCACGGCAAGCAATTGCGGTAGCTACACTTGGAATGGTACTTCTTATACAACGAGTGGCACTTACACCAAAACAGGCTTGACCAATGCAGCAGGTTGTGATAGTACGGCAACTTTGGTATTGACCATTACGCCTTGCACCAACACTTGGACAGGCGTTACCTCCACCGATTGGAACAATGCCAGCAACTGGAGCGCAGGTACAGTACCTACTGCTTCATTAGATGCGGTTATAGCCAATACCGTTCGCAAGCCAGTGATTAGTGGTACGGTCAATGTTAAAAATGTAACCATCGGCATGGGAGCTTCCCTCACTGTTAATGGTACACTCAATGTATCGGGCAATTGGGTAAACAATGGTGTGCCAACTCTTTCTGGCAATGGCACAGTGGTATTGCAAAGCAGTAGTGCAGCCACCTTGAGTGGTTATACTATTTTCAGCAACTTGGAGGTTGCAGGTAATTACTCCGTAGGGCCTTTAGCGGCGGATAACATCTTGGTAGATAGCATTGCAATTACCGGCATCTTGAAAAAAACCAGCGGCAGTTTAACAACCAACGGCAAAGTGACCTTGAAATCAACCGCCAGTAAAACGGCGTTAATTCAAGAGGGTAGCGGTACACTATCTGGTAGAATTAATATGGAAAGGTACATAGGCGGTGCCAACGGTTACCACCACATCAGCAGCCCTGTAACCAACAACACGGTAGGCAATTGGGGTAAATATTTCTCCATTGTGGGTGTAAACAACATCGCAACTAGTGCAGCAGGTAGCAAAATAGCCACCTTGCAAGAGTATCGAGAAAGTGCCAATAAGAAATCTATTTTAGATTCTGGGTTCTATCATTTCACCAATCCATCGGCTGTTACTACGAGTGGTAAAGGGTTAACGGCTTGGCTAAATAAAGTGCCTACTACTTTGGTAAGTACAGGTACACCAGCCAATGGCAACATCAACGTTCCAGTAACTTTTGCTGCAACCAACGCCACTACCAAGGGTTGGAATTTGATTGGTAATCCTTATCCATCACCCATCAGTTGGAGTGCATTGCGCAGCTCAAACCCAGGTGTTTGGGGCGATCAATCTTGCTATATCTGGAAAGCAACCAAGGGCGTAAACGGTCAATGGCAGACTTATAACGGTACTGTAGGTACCAACGGCGTAGGCAATGTGATTGCTTCTAGCCAAGCTTTCTTTGTATTGGTGAATCAATCTACCAACCTAACGTTCAACAACAGCATCCGAACAACCGATGTAAACCCTACTTTCTTCGGTACTGCACAGCTTAAACAGTTGCGTTTGCAAATCGTAAACCCAGCCAACTTAGCGGAAACTGACGAAGTAGTTGCCTACACCAAAGCGGGTATTGCTCAACCAGTTGCATCAGTAAAACCACCTATGCCTGGAGAAGCCACTAACGCAAGTTTGTCATTTGTACATGAAGGCAAGCAAGCAGCTATCGAGGCATTGGCTGACTTTAAAGCTGGCGATGAGTTGGCTTTAAACATCAGTACCCCAGTTGCAGGAATGTATCTATTAAAAGTGGGCGAGTACAACCACAATTTACCTGCATATTTAAAAGATGCCAAAACAGGTAGCTATACCGAGTTGAAAGCAGGTGCTGAAATAGCCGTTGCTACCGAAGCAACTACTAGCAACACACGCTACAGTGTAGTGTTTGGCCGCCCAGCAGCAGCAGTGGCAGCCGCCAACAACGCTTATAAAGTGTTTGCTGCAAAAAAAACCATCCAAGTAACCAATGCAGTTGCGGTGAACAATGCCAAAGTGGTGGTATATAACACCCTAGGCCAGCAAATAACTACTGCTACTATGAACGGTACTAGCTTGAACATACCTGTAAGTGCATCAACCAATGCAACTTATGTGGTAAAGATTGCGGGGGGAACTGTAGCTAAGGTAATTGTGCCTTAAAAGCCCAACCATATTTTTGAAACCTTATAGGTTTTTCCCTACTAAAGGCTGTTACCCCTAGACAGGTAACAGCCTTTTTTTTGCTGCAACCATTTTGTAGTGCTTTAAGTGATCATCCTTCCTTAACAAATTCTCCCAACAACGCCACTTCTTCGGCAAATCACTTGACTTGCGACACCTCAAAAAAAGCAACATTACCTACAACCCCCAATCTCCACCCAGTTCCCTCGCATACGGTGGAAACCCCTACGGTATGTCCAATTAGTCGCGATATTTAAACCCTAACTTCAGAACTCCAGACCCCATAACCCAACCCTGTATTTTTTTCGCAGAAAGAAAATGCGGATAATTTTGTGTGATGCAACTACGATTACCCCTTTTTCCATCTGGGAGCAAGTTAATCTC